>JBLNAO010000283.1:0-4877 GCA_050259395.1 Chloroflexota bacterium | reverse complement strand
AGCTGGCGGACCGTAACGCCATCTATTATAAGCTTGAGCAGAAGAAGAAGAGAATGGAACACTCGCCGCAGGCACGCACCGGCAAGAACCTCGAAAAGCTGAGGAACGACCTTCATATGCCTGAAATGCCGGTTCACATAGAATGCTTCGACAACTCTAACATAATGGGATCCAACCCTGTAGCAGCCTGTGTGGTATTCCGGAATGCCAGGCCAAGCAAGAGTGAGTACAGGCATTTCAATATCAAGACCGTTGAAGGGCCTGATGACTTTTCCTCAATGGAAGAAATCGTTTACAGGAGGTATAAACGCATGCTCGACGAAGGTACCGACCTTCCTCAACTGGTTATAATCGATGGTGGCAAAGGACAATTGTCATCTGCAATGAAGAGCATCGAAAAACTAGGATTGCGGGAGAAGATTACTATGATCGGCATCGCCAAAAAACTGGAAGAAATTTATTTCCCGGGAGATAATGTTCCGATATACCTCGATAAAAATACAATCAGCCTGAAGATCATCCAGCAACTAAGGAATGAAGCGCACAGGTTCGGAATTAATTTTCATCGCGATAAGCGCTCATCAGGAATGTTGAAGTCGGGCCTGGATGAAATCCGCGGCATCGGACCAAAGACAAAAGAAATTCTACTGAAGAATTTTGAATCTGTCGATGCAATAAAGAATTCTGATCCGGAAACCCTTCGGAAGTTGATCGGCTCATCGAAAACAGCAGTTTTGACCGGTTTTTTCCAAAATGTTCCATAGTTTCCACGTGGAACATCGTGACATTCCTTTATATATAATATTCTGACTGTTAAGGAGATATGTGGGTTAATACTAATCCTAAACCGGTCTACAATCAAATAAATCTTTGCTTATTGGGAATGGTCCGTGATTTTTCTATCCAAAACCGGTAATTTCTTCCTTCTTGAATTTTTCATCCTTCTGGACTTTACAACCCCAGCCTCTTTTTAACCTCCGGGTATATCTCGTGTGAGCCGAAAGTTGAGAATCCTTTCATGCCGGCAGATTCCGCTGCCTTCACATTTATTTCTATATCGTCGATATAGAAACATTCTTCAGCCTTCAGTTGATATTTTTCAAGCAGGGTATTATAGATTCTAATATCAGGTTTGGAGAATCTTGCTTCGGCAGAGATGATTCCCCCGTCGAAATATCCGAAAAAATCATAGATCTCTTTCCTGTCCCCATTCCTGATCTGGCTCCAGAGATCATTCGGGAAGTTCGAAAGATAATACAGCCGGAAACCCTCTTTTTTAAGCTCAGGAAGAAGTTTAATATTCGGAGGTATCGGAATAAGGATTTCAACCCTTCTTGCGAAAATTTCGTCAATTATGTCCCTTTCAAGGGAAGAATTTGCAGCAATCCTTTCTATTGTCTCTTCAGTGGTCAGATCGCCATTGTCGAGCATAAGCCAGTGTTTGCTTGCGAAAATGTCGGCAAGTATTGATTTCTTTATTGACTCCTTGTAACTGCATTTATCTATAAACTCTGAGGGCCTGAAGCTGATCAGCACATTGCCGAGATCAAAAACCACATTCTTTATCATTCCGGATTCTTCATGCTAATAGGTTGTCCTGTTGCTTCGAGGACGTTCCACCATAATTCACCTTCAACATCTATTTTTTTTCTCTTTTTGACCACCTGGGAAATGGGCATGAGAGTAAAGTTATCATTCCAGAAACCAACGACGAAATCTGTCTTCCCCGCAACTGCCGCATGCACCGCATTCTGGGCCAGGAGGCTGCAGAACTTGCTGTCGTTTGCATTTGCAGGGGCGCTTCTTATAATGTAACTTGGGTCTATGTACTTAATCCCGAAAGGGAAATCTTTTGAGGCATATTCCTCCTTTATCTTTTCTTTCAGGAATATGCCGATATCCTTGTGCTTCACATTTCCCGATGCATCGACCTCATGGCTTCCTGCTTCGAAGAAATCCTGACCTGCGCCTTCTGCGACAACAATTACTGCATGATGCCTTTCCTCGAGTCTCTTCCTAAGCACCTTCAGGAACCCCCGCTGGCCATAAAGATCGAAGCATATCTCCGGGATCAGCACGAAATTGACCTCCTGTATCGATAGCGCTGCGCTGGCTGCTATGAATCCGGAATCACGACCCATAAGTTTCACGAGTGCAATGCCGTTGTATGCACCGGTTGCTTCGTTATGGGCATTCCTGATAATATCGTTCGCGATTGTAAAAGCTGTCTCGAAACCAAACGACTTCTGAATCAGATCGATGTCGTTATCGATGGTCTTGGGAATTCCGGCCACACAAATCTTCAGCCTTCTTTTCTGTATTTCTTCATATATTGCATGCGCACCCCTGAGAGTTCCGTCACCGCCTATGCAGTAAAGAATGTTAATATTCATGATCTCGAGGGTGTCGACCATTTCAGCAACATCCTGGTTGCCGCGCGAAGACCCCAGTACGGTTCCGCCAACAAGGTGAATGTCGCTTACATATTCCGGCGTAAGCTCGATAACAGGATGATTGAACTTTGAAACAAGCCCTTCATAACCATACTTGAAGCCTATTATCCTGTTGATGCCGTATCTGTAATAAAGCTCGTTCACAAGAGCACGTACAACGTTATTAAGACCCGGGCATATGCCCCCGCATGTTACAATGCCTACCTTGGTCTTTGCAGGTTCGAAAAATATGTACTCTTTCGGTCCTGCTTTTTCGAATGACACAGGCGGCTCGCCTGTTTCCTTTATTTTCTGAATGCTGTTAAGCGATGGGTCATAAAGGATCCGTTCATTATCGTTCACAAACCTGTAAACAGGATTTTCATCCTTGTGATTGAATTTCAACGGAGAGACGACATTTGTTTTGCCCAGCGTCTGAACTATAAAATCTTCATATTTCATGTCAACCCTGATTAATTGAAAAAAACACGGCTGGAAACATTTAGTTACAGCCGTGCCAAATTTAAAAAAAATTGCCTGATAATCAGCCGAAAAAGAGTCAGAGTATCTGTTTGATCCTGCCGACGAGCCCGTTTTCAAGCATAACCTTTATTCCATGGGGATGCATAGGTGCTGAGGTAAGAATTTCCTTAACCCGCCCGCCTGTAAGCCTTCCCGTACGCTTGTCCTCAACGAGCTCAACCATCACAGTAATCCCCGGCTGTATATCAGCCCTCCTCGTTCCTTCCATAAGTAAATTAGTTTGAAGTGTTATCAATCCCTTCTGCAATAATAGAAAAATTTATGATCTGTAAACAGGATTGTTGTTTTTTTGTGAAAAACAGGAATGAATTATTTAGTTGAGATTACCCTCTTGTTCCTTTTACCTTTGTCCTTATCCTGTAAAATCCCTTACTTGCCGTGATGAAAAGACTTTTCAGGTCCTTGTCCCCAAAGCACACATTGGCAGTCCAGTTTTCAGGTATTTCAATGTTTCCAAGCTTCTTTCCGGTTTTATCGAATATCGTAACTCCTTTGCCTGTCAGGTATATATTGCCCTTGCTGTCGATAGTCATTCCATCGGACCCCAGTTCACAAAAAAGTTCTTTATCCGAAAGACTGCCATCCTTATTTATGGAGTAGGACCATGTTTTATTTGCCTTGATATCAGCAACAAAGAGCTTCTTGCCATCAGGTGTGCCGACGATTCCGTTAGGCTGCAGCAAATCATCGGTTAGCCGGGTGATTGTCTTATGATCGGGGCTCATGAAGTATACTGCCTGGATCTCCTGGGGCATGTTCTGATGATCCCACCAGGATCTTTTATAGAAAGGATCCGTGAAATATATTCCTCCCTTTGGATGGATCCACAAGTCGTTGGGTCCGTTGAATGCCTTCCCGAGGTAAAGTGAGGGGATCACTTCGACCTTCCTGGCAGGACTAATTTTCCATATTTCATTTTTCTCATCGGCACACGACCAGAGGTTATCATCTTTGTCGAATGCAAGGCCATTCGATCTGCCGCTGGGCTGCATGAAGGTGGATAATTCCCCGGCGGTGCTCCATTTCATTATCCTGTCGTTGGGCTGATCGGTGAAGCAGACATTTCCCTTTGAATCGGCTGAAGGTCCTTCGGTGAATTGAAATCCATCCGCAAGCTTTTCAGCCTTTGTTCCGGGTTCAAGAATATCATCAATTGTCACGGACTGGAAGAATGAAAGACTCAAAAATGCTGCCGGAACGGCCAGGAACAGGTACTTCAGTTTCATATGATTATTAATTGATTTTTTACCGCCGTTTCTTACCTCTTACTGATTACCGTTTTCCGCCTACTCCTTACTCCTCACTCCTTACTCCTCACTCCTCACTCCTCACTCCTTACTCCTTACTCCTTACTCCTCACTCCACCTACTTCCCCGCCTTCACCCTGTCAATCCTTGCAATGTAGTCGTCAATCTGCTCGGGTTTCTCGAATCCGACTATGATCATGTCAACTGCATTAAGGCCGAGAACATATTTCAGCGACTCGTCCATCTTTTCGGGATCGTTGCGGAACTTCCCGTTACCGATAAGCTTCATTCCGATAACGCCTTTTCCGGCCTTGTGAAGCTTCTGAATTACAGGAGCGACTGCGGAAGCATCCTTGTTGTCCATCGATTCACCGTAAGGATTTACCCGCACGTGGATAACATCTACCCATTTGCTTTCTAGAGCGGCATTCATGGCTTCGGTCGAATGAACCGATACACCATGGGCTTTGATAACGCCTTTAACCTTCAGGTTTTGAATAATATCCATTTGGCGCTTGTGGGTGTCTGTCCAGCTTGTTTCCGTCATGCAATGTATCTGAAGGAGATCGATATAATCGGTGTTCAGCTCCCTGCGGAAACGGTCAATAACAAGATTGGCATCGGGACGTTCCGGTTCAGGGATACCGCCCTGGCT
>JBLNAO010000282.1:0-2773 GCA_050259395.1 Chloroflexota bacterium | reverse complement strand
GGCGGAACCTGAAATCCTCGTTTACATCCTTTTCGTAACCGATCTTTCCGTAATATGCCAGCTCTTTTCCGGCATCATATGCGGAATAGGTTCGGGTGGTGGCATTATATCCCGCTATTGAGGGATTGACAATACCGGTGGTCACCGCTCCCATCAGCATGAATCCGCCTGCATTGAAATATGCTTCCAAAGCCGGAGTTGTTGTGAATGCGTCTATTATATTGTTACCTACGAATGGGTTTCGTATTGCGTTGCCATTATCAGTTCTCCTGAAATGAGCATCACCATAGTTGATTTCCATAACACCAGCCCTGAAAGAAAGGAAATCCATGGCTTTTGTTATGGCAGGCGATTTGATGAAGGGAAGCTTGTCGACATACAGGTATCCTCCTTTCACCCATGCTTCGTTGTGATGACGTGCCGAGAGATAGGTTGTAAGATTTACAATAATACCATCGGCAAGATCAGCTTCTATATTGAGGTTAGCTGTCGGGAGAACGATACCTTTCCCAAGAGGAATAAGTCTTGCAGTGTCAGCTTGATGTTTGAGTCCCTGGAACTGCATGGCAAAATCTGCGCCCACACGTACTTTGGGCCTCTCGACTTCACCGTTATTGGAATATGATTGCTCAAATTGCTGCTGCTGGGCATAGGCACCTGTCGCCAGAACCAGAGCACAAACGATCGATAGTAATCTTTTCATAAACTGTTTTTTAATTTTATATTGATTTATTATTTCTGATTATACTGAAGGTTGAATGCTACTTTCACTTTATCTCCTGTTTTCAGGGTACCCAGCATAGCCGTGGGAGGTGCCATGCCGAACCCGCTGAAAGTCATCTCGGCCGATGAGTTGATGCTGACATTCTTTTCATTGACCGTACCGGTAAAAGGCAGGGAAATATCGTGCGTCTGCCCGGCAAGGGTAAGCTTTCCGGTAAGAGTGCCTTTAATGCTGTTCCCTTGAGATACCAGGTTTGTTAAAGAAGTCCCTGTAAATGATATTTCAGGAAATTTGTCAGCTTTCAGGGCCTCGTAGGTTTTTTTGTTCATGATAGAATTTTCACTCTTTATATCCCTTGCCTTGCAGCTGAATGTTACGTTTTCAATATTCTTTACGGATGTGCCTTCGCGGTTAAGCCTTATACCTGATCTGAACTGGGTCACATCCATTTCCCAGTCATGCAGGGATGATGTTCCGGTAATCACCGCCTTGTTTCCGGTAGCTGAGAGTTCGTAGATCTGGGCGTTTGCAAGAACCGGAGCCAGTGATAAAGTGATTAGTAAAATTGTTGTTTTTAAAAGTTTGTCCATTTGTGTTGTTATTATATCCTATTAATCCTATTTAATTGGTAGGACAAAAATACCAGTTGTTATTTTATTAACACATCTATTTCACTCTTTTTTTCCAAAAAGTGATTTATATGATATTAATACAACACGAGAGGTTATAAATGAGTCATAACCTGAGCCGTATTTGTGCTATTGTCAGATGTTTACTGAAGTATGATGAACAGAATCAACCCAGGTTGAAAAGCCGTTTGCTTGAAAATTCGGGATCGCAGGTAAGGTTCAGCCTGAGCTTTCTCAATCCGGCCTCATCACCGGGAGTGGGGATATGAGTCAGATGTATCTCACATCCCTCCAGGTATTTCAGATGCTCAAGAGCCATCTGTGCAGCAGGATTATATAAGGCGCTGATTCCAAGAACTATAAGGGTTTCTTCAACATCGAGGCTTACCATCCGCCCGTTAAGAATGTCTTTTTTCAGCCAGGTTACTGAATCTATGATGTTCTTAGGCAGCAGATACAGCCTGTCCGGAAGTCCTGCAAGGTGCTTTGTGGCGTTCAGTATCAGGCTTGAGCTGGCGTGAAGGAGCTCAGAATTCTTGCCTGTTATGATTGTGCCGTCGTGCAGCTCGATTGCGGCTCCGCAGTAAATACCGGCATTGCCTTTTCCGCATTGTTCCGCATTCTGTGCAGCCTCCCTGGCAGGAAGTACCACTTTCCTGTCCTCTGGCCGGGCGCCTGCTTTTTCCATTATCATTTCCGCATGCAGGAGTGAATCTTTTTCCGCTATACCTATATAATACTCCACTGCGCACCTGAAATATCTGCGGATGATCTCCTGTTGCGATGCTTCAGATATTATTTTATCGTCAACTATTCCCGAGCTTGCGCGGTTAACGCCCATGTCGGTAGGGGACTGGTACATCGATTCACCGCCGGTGATTTTTTCGATGATCCTCTTGAGGAGGTGGAAGGCTTCGATGTCCCGGTTGTAGTTGACAACTACTTTATTATAAGCTTTCAGGTGATAAGTGTCGATCATTACTTCATCCTTCAGATCAACAGTGGCGGCCTCGTAGGCAATATTTACTTTATGATCGATAGGCAGATCCCATATCGGGAAGGTTTCGAATTTTGCATAACCGGCTTTCACACCTCTTTTGTATTCGTGGTAGAGGTTGCAGAGGCATGTGGCAAGTTTTCCGCTGCCCGGCCCGGGCCCCGTCACAATAACTATCGGGTGAGTTGTTTTGATATATTCGTTGGCTCCGTAGCCCTGGTCGCTCACTATGAGATCAACATCTGTCGGATATCCCTTTGTCGGGTAATGCAGGTAGACTTTTATGCCGCGAAGCTCGAGCTTGTTTTTGAAGGCTGTGGCAGGAAGCTGGTTCTGGTACCGCGTAATTACCACAGCAGTGATTTCAATTCCCCACTCGCGGAAATCATCGATTGTCTTCAAGGCATCGACATCGTAAGTTAT
>JBLNAO010000281.1:0-14134 GCA_050259395.1 Chloroflexota bacterium | reverse complement strand
ACAGCTTCGATATCGAAATGTTCGCCGCTGTTATCAAGCTTCACAAAATGATTCTCAGGAGCGATAGTGCTGAAATTCACCTTTATCTCACCTTCTATTACAAGCAGCCCTGTGTTGTATTTTTCAGGGAACCTGAACTCTGTGGCCATGCCCGCCGAAAGTCTGACATCGAACAAGCTTATGGGAGTGAATGTTGAAGCGGGACCTGTTTCAGCACTGTACTCACCGGCAATGATGCCAATATTGCTGACTTTATCGGGAAGGAAATGCCGTACAATATCCTCTTTGTTTATTGCCTGGTATTTTGGCGGGACTGACTTGAATCTTGCAGGAAGGTTCACCCATAATTGCACCATCTGGAAGATTCCGCCGGTTTGTGTGAATTCCTCCCCATGAAATTCCTTGTGAAGTAATCCCGAACCGGCAGTCATCCATTGCACATCACCTTCGTTGATAACCCCGCTGTTACCGGCGCTGTCGTGATGGGCGACACTGCCATGATAAGCGATAGTCACGGTTTCAAAACCCTTATGCGGATGCGCACCAACACCTCGCGGTTTTGCTGAAGGTGGAAAGTAATGCCTGGATCCGTAATCCAGCAGGAAGAATGGGCTCATTCCCTCAAGACCTATTTCAGGATCTGTAGGGAAGAAATTATGAACCCTGAAGCCATCACCTACCATATGAAACGGTGGCGGCGGAATGACTTTTTGCACTTGTCTGAATTTCTTTTCCATCGTCAAAGTAATCGAAGATTTTTTCTATGAGTTCAATACCGGCCCTGCTGCTCGAGTCGGTGTATATGACTTTTTTGTCAGAGTTATAAAGGGCAAGGCTAACCCTCGAATCGATACTCTCCCTGATCCTCCTTGTCATGCTGCCTGCCACGGGGGCCTTGAGCTCGCCGGTGAAACTCCTGCCTGAATTGATCTTCAGGGTATGATGTTTGTTCTCCATGACGAGGAAGATGGAATTTCCGGAATGGTCGAGCCGGCTTATCCGGGAATTGTTGTATGTGCTGAACAGGTAAAACCTGCCGTTGTAATAAAGGAATGCGATGAAGCCAATGAAGTATTTTCCCCTCCAGGGTATCTTTGCAACCGAAAAATGCAAAGAGGTGTTAGGGTCATTGAAGTTGTTTGCCTGGATCCAGAGCCAGCATTCGGGGAAGGAGCTTCCCCAGTCCTTTTCGATATATCCCTTCCCGTCATCGAACCTCACAGGCTCATCATTGACAAGAATTCCTCCTGTAAGGTCATGGTTGACTGATATTATGCCGTGTTTGCACTCCATGAAAGGCACAAAGGAATACCATCCCATTATGCCTGGGGAGAGAAGCTTCACGGGATATTTTATCATATTACGGTAGTCGATCCGGCCGTGAACCTTTATGCTTCCTTCGTTAATATCAAGATTGATGTACTTATCAGTGAAAACGGAAGAGCCGACTTTAAGATACAGCTTGTTCCGGGTGTAAGAGAACTGTGATAATGGATAGGGAACGTAGGAAGATTCGCCTGTTGCACCATTGATGATCTGTATGAATGCATGAGAATCATGATCGTTGAGCGAAATGCCTGGTATAAAGGAAAACACCTGTTTGAGCCCCGCAGAGACATGTTTGAAATACCAGCCTTCAAAGTAGTTTTTCTTTTTCAGGCTGCCCTGAAAGACGGCAGGATTATATAATCTGGGGATCATAAACGCGGGAATTCCTTGTCTATAACAAATTCCCGCCCGCTAAGTTCGATTAGGCTTCACCCGGTATTTTGTAGACAAGCTCTTTCACGTGCTGAGCCCATTCATTGTGCGTTTTCAGGGATGTAAAGGATTGCCAGGAAATTGGTTTGCCTATGGTGAGCCTGACAGGTTTGCCGCGTTGCTTCATCATTTCACGCGGTAATAAAACAGTTTCAAAATAGGTTTTGATTCGCAATGTCTTACGAAGATTCGCAACGAAATAAAACAAACCGGAGTTCCTGCCTGAAATATGAACCGGAATTATGTCTCTTTTATAAACCACTGCTTTGCTTATGAATGATTTCTGCCATTCGGGATCCTCTATCCTGCCTCTTCTCCTTCTGGATACCTCGCCTGAGGGGAAAATCATGATCTGGGTGTCTGATTCAAAAAGGCGGTTGAGCTTTTCGGCTGTCTCCTTCGTGTTTTTTCCGAAAACATTAACCCCGAGTATTACAGGGTGAAGCTGCGCAATGTAATTGAACAGCTCGTTCGACGGCGAAACAACATCAGGATAGTACCTGTCAATCATGCTCAGGAATGCCAGTGAATCCATTGCTCCTACAGGATGATTCGCCACAAAAACGAACCTTCCTGAAGGAGGGATGTTTTCACCTCCTTCGACAATCACCTCAACTTTCCAGTCCTGGAGAACAGAGTTCACAAAAGGCATACCATTCAGGTGTGCACTCCTCTGAATGGTCGCATTCATTTCATCCTGGTGGATGATCTTTTCCATCAGCCTTACGACAAAACCCGGAAGGGATCTTATAAAAGGAATCTTGCTACTCCTTACAGCTTCTTCAATATTAATCATGCTTCACCAACCTAATGTAACAATTCCTTCTGAATCAGCCTATTCTACCACCTCTGCCTTATCGAACCTGTTGGGATCGGTATAGGTGGTCTTTTTTCTGTAGACGCTTTTTGCTCCTTTTCCGCCAAAGAAGCCCCAGCCGCCGCTGCCCATCAGGAAACCGAGGGCGTACAGGCCACCATTGTTATTCTGCGCATACATAGTGATTTCATCGTTGAAGAGCATGCCTATGAAATCGAATGGAGCAATGAACCCATGCCAAAGTCCTCCGAAAAAACCATATTCATGGCCTGTAAGACAGGTTTGTACATCTTCATTGTTTGCACAACCTGTTGCCATAAGAAGTGCAACCGGTAAAAATAACATCAGATTGTTCCTGCTGAAAATTGTCTTCATCCTGAAATGATTTGAAATTAAATATTTAAAAGAGTGAAAGGTCATAATAATGCCCGGAGTGCTTTTTTTCATGCTCAATCAGCCATTCTTTCCTTGCAAGACCGCCGGCATAGCCTGTCAGGGTGCCGTTTGTCCCAATCACACGGTGACAGGGAATGATTATAGCAATCCGGTTGAGGCTGTTGGCGTGAGCTACAGCTCTTACCGACTCAGGCTTGCCGAGAGCGAGCGATTGCTCGAGATAGGTCCGGGTTTTGCCATATCCAATTTTCTCCAGCTCATTCCAGACAGACAGCTGGAACGATGTACCGGGAGGAGAGAGCGGCACCGAAAACTCTTTCCTGCTTCCTTCGAAATATTCTGACAGCTGTAATTTGAGCAAATTCAGATGATTGCTGGTGTCTTCAACAACTGTTGCTCCGAAGTGTTTTTCAAGATACCTGGTCTCGCGTGAAATATATTCGCCGTTATCAAAAGCAAGCAGGCAGATTCCTGTTTCAACAGAACAGGCTGTCATGCTTCCCAGTGGAGTATCGATCTTTTGAGATAGTATCATCGCGATCGTGAATGAAGATCATTTATTGCGATCGCCGGTGGTTTTGATATACCTGACATTTCTGAATCTCAGGGCTGACCAGTCATCGTCGATCGATACCAGCCTGATACCCCGGAATCCTGCGTCCTCAAGCGCTTTCCAGCCATGATCACGATCGAGTCCGGCATTATTTTTCTTCGAACTCTTCTTGGGATAACAGAACCACAGTATTCCGTCGGCCGTAAGATTGTGCAAAGCAACGGTTGTGATATGATCGACTTCAGTGGATTTCGTGACAAACAGAATCATGAAGCTGTAAGGATACCTGGGGTCGACGCGCTTATCAATAATCACGTTTTCAAGTTTCCCTGAAACCTGTTGAATGAAATTATCTTCCGCATTTATTACGGCTATCCTTTCCTGACCCTTATAATTAAGTTTTACAAGAAGATCGGTCATCCCCACACTCTGATTTGCCCGCTAAATTAAACAAAATATTGCAATATAAGTTAAAACGTGCTACCTTTGCCCTGTTCAATTAAAACGGGGTGCCTTATAACAACAGGCTGAGATCATACCCTTAGAACCTGATCCGGGTAATGCCGGCGGAGGGAGAAGAGTATCACATTACAGTTGTCTGCATAAGCGCTCCGGAACGATGTTCGTTTCTTATGCTAATTTTTTATGTGATATGAAAAAAACGATATTGATCATAACAATCATTTTTCTTGCGAAAACCGTCTTCGCACAGGAAAATTATTCAATTGGCGGAAAAGTAACCGATACAAGCGGAGAACCGCTCGCAGGAGCCTCGGTGACTATTGAAAACACTTTTCTCGGAGCAAGCACAGGGCAGGATGGAGCTTATTCGCTGAGGGGCTTGCATGAAGGCAATTATACCCTCAGGTTTTCGTTCATCGGTTACCAGGTTCAGGAAAGGGAGATAAATATTCCGGGTGATTCAAATGCTGACATAAGCTTAAAGCCTTTATCATATCTGACCGGTGAAGTGCTGGTGAACGCCACCAGGGCCGGGAATCATGCTCCCCTTGCCTATGCTTCCATTGAGCGCGACAATCTGAAAAAAACAAATGTATCGTCGGATATGCCTTATCTCCTCAGCCTTACACCTTCATTGGTTGAAACTTCCGAAGCAGGGAACGGGGTTGGTTATACCGGCATGCGTATCAGGGGCACCGATGCAAACAGGATAAATGTGACAATCGACGGTATTCCCCTCAACGATCCTGAATCGCATACAGTTTTCTGGGTCGATCTGCCTGACCTGGCTTCTTCCATAGATAACATTCAGATTCAGAGAGGCGTCGGAACATCTTCAAACGGTGCAGGAGCATTTGGCGCGACAGTCAGCCTTCAGACTCTCAACCCGGCTCAGGAGCCATACGCTGAGCTGAACTCCGCTTACGGGTCCTTCAACACTTACAGGAACATGGTCTCGGCATCCACCGGCATGATGCGCGACCATTTCGCTATTCAGATGCGTTACTCCGACCTGCACAGCGACGGTTACATCGACCGCACATGGTCGAACCACCGTTCTGCCTTTCTGAGCGGGTTGTACAGAACGGAAAGATCATTGCTTAAGGCAAACATCATACTCGGGGAAGAGCACACGGGACTCGGCTGGTGGGGCGTTCCGGTTGACTCCCTTAATACAAACCGGAAGTATAATCCGGCGGGAGAATATACTGACGAGAACGGGAAAACCAGGCACTATGGAAATGAGAGCGATAACTATAACCAGGATCATTATCAATTGATATATAGCCTGAAAGCGACTGACAACCTGAACCTAAATGCAGCACTTCACTACACTAAGGGGAAAGGTTATTATGAAGAATACAAGGAAGATCAGTCTTTTGCTGATTATAGCCTGGCGCCGGTTAATGTTGGCGGCATAACAATTTCCTCAACTGACATGATCAGGAGGAAATGGCTGGATAATGATTTTCTCGGACTTGTTTATTCAGCCACTCTCAGGAAGAACAAGGCTGACCTTACCCTCGGAGGCGGACTGAACACATACCTTGGTGATCATTATGGCACTGTTATCTGGATGGGAAATGCCGGAGGGACCGAAAAGGATTACCGCTGGTATTTCAATGAATCGACAAAATCGGAATTCAATGTTTTCGGGAAGCTCAATTACGGCCTTTCCGACAGAACAAGGGTATTCGGCGATCTTCAGTACAGGTTCATCAATTATGACATGAAGGGCCACGATGATGATTTGAAGGATCTCTCACAGCAGCATCGCTTTGGCTTCTTCAATCCAAAAGCAGGGCTGTTCCACAGTATCAATTCCAACCAGGATGCATGGCTCTCGTTCGCCGTGGCAAACAGGGAACCAACCCGCGCTGACTACAAGGAAGCATCTGGGGATCCGGAAGCATTACCCAGGCCTGAGACCCTGTACGATGCCGAGGCAGGATATAAGATTCGTTCGGGGAAGAGCTCATTTGCAGTAAATCTGTATGGTATGTTCTATAACGATCAGCTCGTTCCAACGGGAGAGCTGAGCAATGTAGGCTATCCGATTATGAGCAACGTCGCAAAAAGTTACAGGATGGGGGTGGAAGTCTCTTCTGCAGTGAAGCTGATGGAGCATCTGACATGGAACGCGAACCTAACATTGAGCCGGAACAAGATACTGAATTTTATAGAACACTACACGGATTACAATACCACGGACTGGTCATCTCAATACCTGAGCAGGAACCTTGGCCTTGTGGATATAGCATACTCGCCTTCAGCTGTCTTTACAAACGACTTGTCATTTGAAAAGGGCTGGATGGAGTTACATCTGATAACAAAATATGTTGGCAAACAATATTTTGACAATACAATGAACAATGACAGATCAATAGATCCTTACCTTGTGAATAATCTGAGGATCGATTTTTCTCCTGTCATCCGGGGAATCGATGGCCTTGATTTACAACTTATGATCAGCAACCTTTTTAATGAAAAGTACGAGAACAACGCCTACGGAGGAAACTGGTACGAGGATGGAGCTGAAAAAACATGGGCTTATTATTTCCCGCAGGCAGGGATCAACTATATGCTGAGGCTTGGGATAAGATTCTGATCTATGGATATAACTCAGTGGTTTCAGGATAATTACATCGAGGTTTTCGGCGCGGTTACCGGAATCATATATGTGTTACTTGAAATCAGGCAGAACATCTGGCTATGGCCTGTTGGCATAGTTACATCGGCTGTGTACATCTGGGTGTTCTTCAGCAGCAAGTTCTACGCTGACATGAGCCTGCAGGTATATTACCTGGTTATCAGTGTTTTGGGCTGGTACTGGTGGTTGCATGGAAGGAAAAATGGGAAGAGGCGGAGAAAGGGAGAAGGGGAGAAGGGGAGAAAGGGAGAAAGGGAGAAGGGGAGAGAGGTTGATGAGCTGACGGTTTCCCGGCTGCACTTAAAGACGGGCATTTATGTAGCTGTTTCTTTTGTAATACTGTACGTTGTGATGTGGGCTGGGCTTTCACGGCTTACCGATTCACCTGTACCCGAATGGGATTCATTTGTAACCTCTCTTTCTGTTGTAGCAACATGGATGCTGGCCCGGAAAATATTCGAGCACTGGTATCTCTGGATCGTTGTGAACAGCGCCTCGGCACTGATATTTGCAATGCGCGGCCTTTACCCGACCGTGGTGCTTTACATTATTTACGGCATCATGTCGTTTGCCGGTATAATCGAATGGAAAAAAACCATTAAGAGCTCCTGAACCCTGATATGCAACTATCTGTCTGTTAATTGAGACATACCAAGAATTTTAAAATGAATAATACGGATAACCGAACAGTCATTATAGCTGATGGATCTTTCCCGGTTCATCAGATCCCTCTCGGATACATAAAAAATGCAGAACGGTTAATTTGCTGTGACGGCAGTACGATGACTGTCGTGAAAGCCGGCTTCAAACCCGACGCAATTGTGGGCGACATGGATTCAATAAGCGAGGAGCTTGCTTTATCATTCGCGGATCGTATCCATGAAATCGATGAACAGGATACCAATGATCTTACTAAAGCGGTGAGATGGTGCGCCGGAAAAGGATACAACGATCTCGTTATCACGGGAGCGACCGGGAAGAGAGAGGATCATACAATAGGCAACATCTCGCTTCTGGCAGAATATGTAAGCAGTGTCAGGGTAATGATGGTAACAGATACCGGCTTCCTGATACCGATTGAGAAAACCACTGTTCTTCCTTCATTTCCAGGTCAGCAGATATCAATATTTTCTATTGTTTGTGAAACGGAAGTGACATCTTCCGGACTGAAATATCCTCTTAAAAATACCCGGCTTGCCAACTGGTGGCAGGCCACGCTGAACGAAGCTCTGAGTGATAGTTTCAGACTGGAATTTACTGCAGGCCGGGTAATCGTTTACCTGAAATTCAGGGATTAGCGGTCTGTCCTGGAGTCTTGGAGTCTTGGGGTCTACGGGTCTCTTAAATCCCTAAAGTCTCTTAAGTCTCTTAAGTCTCTGAAGTCCCTAAAGTCCCTGAAGTCCCTAAAGTCCCTGAAGTCCGTTCACCAGGTTCATTAGCTGGGCCCGGCTCCTTACATTTGTTTTGATATATATTCTGTGGGTGTGATCTTTCACCGTCTGGATTGTGATGAACAGTTTTTCTGATATTTCTTTGTTACTCAATCCGTTGCAAATTTCTCTCACTATATCCTTTTCCCTCGGCGAGACTTCATACTTTGTGCAGAATTCCTCGAAGGAAATATTTTTAACAGGCTCTTCTTCAACTTTCATGCTTATTGTCGTTCCATAAGTGAGGTAGACAGGCAGGAATGCGTTGCCTGCAAAGAAAGCCACCATAAAGCTGAGACCCGCAATCCTCTGGCCTTCGAAAAAATATACCGGTAAGCATTGCAGCAGCATTATGATCAACAGTGTTATGGCTATTATCCTGCCATCTCTTGAATTTACCACAGATTTTCCTCTTTCATTTCTGTACAGGAGCCAGGAAGATACAGCTGAATTGATAAAGTTCATTGATATATAATAGATCTTCAGCAGCAATGCAGGCTTTATTCCTCCTTCCCTGGCAATAAGGTAACCTATGGCAACTATTAATGTGAAATTCAATACCAGGAAAGCAAGTACGAACCAGCTATTGCATATTCTTCCTGACAGACCGCATGCAAGCTTTATCAGCATCAGCCATGCAAAAACCAGGAAAGGGAGACCCAGCAGCCTTGAAATGTCAGTGATTCGAATCAGCAGGTCCGGTGAAATATATTCTGAAAGATATGCCTTGATAACAACCTGTCCCCAGATTCCATAAAATCCGAATGTATAAATAAAGACCTGGAAATACAGAAGCGCTGAATATGTGTCAGTGTGAAATTTATTCCTCAGCCGCGAGGATAATATTATTCCGCCTGCAGTCATTGCTGCGGAGATAATGAAGACCAGGTATGTGATAAGCTGCCACATTTGACATAAAGGTATAAAAATCCGGTTATGGAGAAAATTCATCAATAAATACCAAAGTAGTGATATGCATACTTAAGTATTGAATTTATAAATCACTACCATAGTATGAAGTCCATCAGCCGGTGAGGGTGTAAGTTTGCTTCATAAAACAAAAACCTTTAAACTCTTTCTAATGGAAACAAATAATGAATACAGGCTTGTACCCACTTTTGGCGACAGTTTCGGAACCGGATGGAGGGTTATGATCGATAATTTCCTCAGGTTGTTCCTGGTTGTTATCGTTCTGGCGATTCTCACAGCCCCGCTTAAAATGCTCGATTTTAAGTTCAATGCAAACGATTTTAATGATCTCCCGTTTATTGGCAATGCCTTTCATGGAGATCTGAGGCATCTTTTCACCCTTGGCTCATTAGGCATCCTGGCTGCCTTCTTTGGACTCATTGCATTACTCTATGCTCTTCTTGTTGCGCCGGTGTTCACGTATGGCGGCGACATGATTTTCGTGCAGAGCGTCAGGAAAATAAAACCGGATTTCGAATATCTCATCAAAGGCTTTATGGAGAATTATTTTCATATAGTTCTTGCATCACTTCTTGTAACCGCGCTTACAATCATGGGCTTCTTTTTGCTCATCATACCCGGAATCATAATTGCGTGCCGGCTGGTTTTTGTATCATACATAGTCATGGACAAAAAACTCGATCCCATCGAAGCTGTTGAATTAAGCTGGCGGCTGACAAGGGGACATACATGGAAGATCTTCTTCATGGGATTTGTTTCAATCTTCATTTTCTTTTTCGGATTATTGATGCTGATAGTCGGTATATTCCCTGCAATAATGTGGGTTTCGAGCTCCTTTGCGGCTCTTTATGAATCGGTGCTCAGGGAGAAAGAACCTGCAGTGGCGATTGCACCCGCTATTTGAGAACCGGACTAATGCTTGCTTCAGGCTTACCAGTGTCTTCAATACGCTGAGTAAGCCTCCTGCATTTGCAAATGATCAGGAAAATTTCTTAACTTTATCCTTCCACTTAACCTTTTTACTATGAAGAAAAGAATACTCTACTTATTATTTGTTCTCGCGATAGCTCTGCCCACATCATCCTACGGACAGCTGGGCGGGATTGTCAGGAGGGCTGTTAACAGGCAGATCAACAATGAAGTTGACTCCGCACTCGATAAGAAGGTCCAGGAAGAGCAGAACAAAAACAGGGCAACAAAAGCACAGGAGGAGCAGGCTAAGCAGGCTCAGCAGCAGAATGTAAAAGAGGAAGAGGTTGCTGTATCTGAAGAGGATGACAATAGTGGCGGAGGTGCTGACAACAGCGGGGGGAACGCCGGAGGAGGTGCAGCATTCAGCGGACTTTTCGGCAATAAAGTCACACTCAAGTACAAGGATGATTACAGCTTCACTTCCAGGATCCATATGATAACCGAGCAATATGACAACAAGGAGGTCATGAAAATGAACTTCTACCTGTTCTACAGTGCCAGTAATCCGTCCATAGGAATTGAGACACAAACAATCACCGATGAGGAGAACCAGATGGAAATGAACGCCAAAATGGTGATGGATGGCGAAAACAAGACTTTCCTTATGCTGACCGATGTCAATGGCATGAAAATGGGCACTATATCAGAGGTCCCCGAAGAAAATTCCACTGTGATCGGTCCCGATGGGAAGCCTGTAAAGAACTACAAACCTCCCACATTCACAAAAACAGGTAATACCAGGGTAATCGCAGGTTATAAATGCGATGAGTATACCTATAAGAACACCGAGGACAAAACCTCAGGAAAAGTTTGGTTTACAAAGGATGCAAAGATCGGCATTGACAGGAAAGGATGGAACAGCTCCAGCATGTCGTACTACTACGGAAGCAATCAGTTCAACGACGGCATCATCATGGCAAACGAGGCATACGATGCAAAGGGAAAGCTTGAAATGAAGTCGGAAACAATTGAGATAAATGAGAATTTCCCTCATAATATATCTGCCACTGGTTATACACTGAGGCAGATGAATATCAACCAGAAAAAATAGATTGTTAACAGAATAACAAAAGCCCCTTTCTTCCGACAGGGGCTTTTTTATGGTTACAGCTTTTGCAGTTTCGCAAACCTGAGAAGCAACTTTTTCTTTCCTTCTTTTTCAAACTCCACGGTGGCTGTTGTATTCGGAGCCTGTCCTTCGATCGAGGCAATCATTCCCTTGCCGAATCTTTCGTGAAGCACAGCATCACCCACGGAAAACTCCGAAGGATCGCTCGAAATAAAAGGAGCATCTGAAGATACTTTAGCCTGGGCCTGAACGGGTTTGAGCCTGGGACTTTTTGTAAACGCCGCAGGTTCTTCGCGTAAGATTGGTCTTCCCCCTTGAATGCTTCCATTGGCAGATTTTGGAAAAGGTTTTCCTCCTGTCTGCGGATAGTGAAGGAATTTCTGGTCTATTTCTGAAAGGAAGCGGCTTGGACTGCATCTTTCAAGGTTTCCCCACTTGTACCTGTTAAGTGCATAACTGAGGGTTACCTGTTTCTCAGCCCGGGTTACTGCAACATAGAAAAGCCTGCGCTCTTCTTCAAGCTCCCTTGGATTGTTTGCCGACATTGGAGACGGGAACAGGGTATCTTCCATTCCAACAACATACACGTGCTTGAATTCCAGTCCTTTGGCCGAGTGCATCGTCATCAGAGTCACATTGTCGTTGTTCTCTTCATTCTGGTTATCCTGGTCGGTAAGAAGGGACACAGTTGCCATATAGGCGCCGAGGTTTGTTGGCTCCCCGTTGGTTTCAGCAGATTCAGTGAAGACCTTAATCGCATTCAGCAGCTCCTCGAGGTTCTCGTACCTGCTGACCTCTTCAGGAGTTTTCCCTTCCTTCAGCTCCCGCATAATCCCAGAACCGAGAGCTATCTCACGTGCTTTTGTAAAAGCATCGGTTGTGTCGGCATCTTTACTGAACCTGTTTATTACCTCGGCATAGGAAAGCATCTTTTTTGCCGTGCCCTGGTTGAACTGATCAGTATATTTCCAGGCTTCGGATGTTATTTCCCATGCAGGAAGATTCAAAGCCGCTGAAAGCTCAAATATCTTTTCAATTGTCGTGTCACCTATTCCCCTTTTAGGATAATTGACAGATCTTTTAAGCGCCTCCTCGTCATTAGGATTGATAACCATTCTGAAATAGGAGAGGATGTCCTTGATCTCCTTCCTGTCGTAAAAAGAAAGGCCGCCGTAAATCCTGTAAGGAATGTTCTTCCTCCTCAGCGTTTCTTCGAAGATCCTCGATTGCGCGTTGGTCCTGTAAAGTATTGCAAAATCAGACCAGTTGAGCTGTGAGGAAAACCTTTTGTCGAAGATATCGGATGAGACGTTGAATCCCTCTTCGGAATCTGTCATCGACTGAAAAACGCGGATCTTTTCTCCAGTTTCATTCTTCGAGAACACGTTCTTCCTGATCTGTCCCTCGTTATTTGCAATGATGGTGTTGGCGGCATCCACAATTGTCTGGGTCGACCTGTAATTCTGCTCCAGTTTGAAAAGCCTGAATTCAGAATAATCCTTTTCAAATTCGAGTATGTTCTCGATCCTTGCGCCCCTGAAAGAATAAATGCTTTGGGCATCGTCACCCACAACACAAAGATTATGATGGCGTGCAGCCAGTTTCTTCACAATCAGGTACTGTGAATAGTTTGTATCCTGGTATTCGTCGACAAGTATGTATGAGAATCTTTGCTGGTAAGCTGCAAGCACATCGGGAAAATCCCTGAACAGGATATTTGTATTCAGAAGCAGGTCGTCGAAGTCCATTGCATTTGCCCTGAAACACCGCTGGGCATATGTTTTGTAAATGTCAGCCATGAGGGGCATTCTCGACGATTTGTCATACTCCTGCAGGGAGGCGTCGCCTGCGTACATTCCTGATGTAATGAGATTATTTTTCGAGGCGGAAATACGTGATGCAATTACGCCGGGCTTATAGACATTGTCATCGAGATTCAGCTCCCTGATAATGGATCGTATGAGGCTCTTCGAGTCGCTCGAGTCGTATATTGTGAAGTTGGATTTGTAACCAAGCCTTTCAGCTTCCATC
The DNA here is from genome assembly GCA_050259395.1 of Chloroflexota bacterium. Classification (GTDB taxonomy): domain Bacteria; phylum Bacteroidota; class Bacteroidia; order Bacteroidales; family VadinHA17; genus LD21. The sequence goes on along the minus strand of JBLNAO010000281.1, from coordinate 1,063 downwards.
CTGAGGATCCTTGAAAAAATGGAATGGAAGGTGCCCATCCAGAGATGCCTTGCAACCTGCGGATCAACTATTTTAGTGATCCTCTCCTTCATTTCCCTTGCAGCTTTGTTGGTGAAAGTAAGAGCAAGGATTTTCCCTGCCGGCACGCCTTTATTCAGGATATGAACGATCCTGTAGGTAAGAACTCTCGTCTTGCCTGCGCCTGCGCCTGCAATTACAAGTGATGGTCCTTCGGTATTTATGACTGCCTGCCTCTGCGATTCGTTGAGGTCATTCAGATATTCTTCTGTCATTTTTTTTGCTGAAGTTACAGCGTGAACAAGTCCGGCAAATTTAGTAAATAACGGATGAGCAGGCGATCAGCTTTAATTTAAAATCCCGTATTTTATTAACAGAGCTTTTATGGGAATTCATTTTTCAATCTATTAAGTTTATCTTTAGACTAAGAATTTAAAAAGTTACACAGAATCACACAGAGGAACACAGAGTTTCACAGAGAATGGTGGTTTGCTTACAGTGCATCTCTCTGATCCCTGTGTAACATAAAACATTTTAATTATGAAGAGATTCGGACAACTGATCGGTGTAAAACCCGAGCATTTCGAACGCTACAAAAAGTACCATGCATCTGTCTGGCCTGAGGTGCTTGACATGATTAAGAAATGCAACATGCAGAATTACAGTATATTCCATAAGGATGGTCAGCTGTTTGCCTATTTTGAGTACACCGGGACTGATTTTGCCGCGGATATGGCAAAGATGGCGGCAGATCCGAAAACCCAGGAATGGTGGGCTGTCATGGAGCCCATGCAGGATCCTGTTTCAAACAGGAAAAAAGGTGAGTGGTGGGCCAATATGGAAGAGGTTTTTCATCTGGACTAATTCCTCACCGGAATCTGTCGGCTTTTTATTATTATTGCCGAAGAATATACAAAAGTTGCCCCGATCCCGTTTTTGACATTAAAGCTAACCTGTGAGATACCTGTTACTGATCATAGCTGTTATTATGCCTGTCTCCTTAACAGGGCAGCTTTCGGCACCCGGCAGCAGAACCGTCAGGTAT
>JBLNAO010000280.1:0-2818 GCA_050259395.1 Chloroflexota bacterium | reverse complement strand
CACGCTCAAAATTGTCGATAAGCTTGTACCTGCCCAGCCTGACAGCACTTCCCGGTTCAACACCCTGGTTAGAATAATGCGGATAATGCCAGAATAAAGGCCTTTCCTTCATTTTGTCCTTACTGAAGAGCTGCACGAAACTTACGCCATCGCTGCTCGTGCCGACGGCATTGCTGCCTGTAATTTCGGCGATTGTCGGGAGAAAATCTACAGAGCAGACCGGAGTGTGAATCTCAGTGCCTGGACTGACCTTCCCCGGATACCTTATTATTAATGGCACACGTATCCCGCCCTCGTAAAGCCATCCCTTGCCTGCACGAAGAGGTGAATTGCAGGTCGGAGATCCTTCGGAAGTGGCAAGCCCGCCGTTGTCGGATGTAAAAATTATAACGGTATTATCTTTAATATGAAGTTCCTCAAGCTTCCGGAGCAATCTTCCGATATTTTCATCCACGCTCCAGATCATGGCAGCGTACACCGGATTGCTCTGGATGATCCTTTCCTTGAAATTGTCGCTCATCGACGGCCTTATCCAGTCCTTGTCCCTCGTAAAAGTCTTTTCCTTGTCTATTCCCATTCGTTCCGCCTTATCCCTGAACTTCTTTATGTGTTCTTCTTTCGCCTGCATGGGGTTATGTACTGCATAATATGGAAGGTAAAGGAAGAATGGGTTCCCATTGTTATCTTCGATGAACTTCATCGCTTCATCCGTCAACCTGTCGGTAAGATATTCTCCGGGAGGACCATCTTTCAGCCGTGGGTTTCCGTACGGCGGGAAATACCCGTTATTCTTTTTGTCCTTTGGCGGAGATCCTTTGCTGAATCCACCCCGGTTAATATTAAATCCCTGGTTTTCGGGCCAGTACAACGAATCCTCGCCAAGATGCCATTTCCCCGAAATCATTGTCCGGTACCCGTTTCCCCTTAGCATTTCCGCAATAGTCGTTTCTTCGAGAGCCAGGTTCAGAGTGAAAGGCTTTGCGATTAACTTATCTCCGGGAGATCCGCTGTTTGAAGCCTGTCTGCCAGGAATCCAGTCGGTGATACCCGTTTTCACAGGATACTTTCCGGTCATTATGGAAGCCCTTGTCGGGGATGAAACCGGACAGGCGGCGTAGGCGTCGGTAAAGCGAACACCCTGCCGCGCAAGGTTGTCTATGTTAGGGGTTTCATAGAATTTGCTGCCGTAACAACCAAGGTCAGAATACCCGAAATCATCGAGCAGTATGAAAATTACATTCGGCTTTTGTTTTTGCTTAACCGGAGCAACACTCAGGACAGTTGCAGGTATTGTGGCTGCAAGACTGTAAAAGGCAACTGATTTTATTATTCTTTTAGAGCCGGATTTCATTTCCGCGTTATCTTATTTTCGCGCAGATCTTTGACCAGTTGGGTCAGTTCCTTCAATATGTCAGGATTCTGTGCCGCAACATTATTTTTTTCTCCGAGATCATTTTTGAGATTATAAAGCTGAGGATCGGGATCGTTACCTGTTTCGGTATTGTTGTTGGCAGTAATCTTCTGACCTGGTCCCGGTTCAATGTATTTCCAGTCACCCCTGATAAGCGATAGTTTCTGAGCCGAAGAGTGCTCAACAAGCCATTCCCTTCCCGTTTTGTCTTTACCAAGAAGCGCATTGATGTTGTCGAAGCTGTCAGGGCCTGCATTCTCAGGAAGCTTTTGCCCCGTGAGTGCGGCGAAAGAGGCCATGAGGTCGACCTGGCTGAAAAGGGCATCACTGGTGGAGGCTTTTATCTTTCCGGGCCAGAGTGCTATGAAGACAACCCTTGTTCCGCCGTCGAATGCGCTGTATTTGCCGCCACGCAGAGGACCTGCCGGTTTGTGGTTACCAAGAAGCTCAACGGCCTGGTCCTTGTAACCATCGTCTATTACCGGACCATTATCGCTTGTAATTATGATGAGCGTTTTCTTTTTTAGCTTCAGCTTTTCAAGAGTGTTGAGTATCTCACCTACTGACCAGTCGAACTCGAGAATTACATCTCCTCTCGGACCCATTCCGCTCTTGCCAGCGAATCGCGGATGCGGAACCCTCGGCACGTGGATATCATGGGTGCAGAAATAGAGGAAAAACGGGTTATCCTTATTCTTTTCAATAAAATTTACAGCCATGCCTGTGAGCACATCAGCAATATTTTCGTCTGTCCAGAGTGCGGATTTTCCGCCGCTCATATAACCTATCCTGCTTATTCCGTTCACGATTGTCATGTCGTGGCCATGGCTGGGATGCATTTTAAGGAGCTCCGGGTGGTCTTTTCCGGTAGGTTCGGTAAGAATCGGATCTTTAAAACTGACTGTTATGGGATCTTTGGGATCGAGGTTAACTATTCTCCTGTTTTCGATAAACACGCATGGTACCCGGTCACCCGTTGCAGGCATGATAAAATTATAGTCAAATCCGAGATCCATGGGACCCCACTGGATGTCCCCATTCCAGTCTGCACCTGTTTCGGGACCAAGTCCGAGATGCCATTTTCCGATCGCTCCGGTAGTGTATCCCGAGTCGTTCAGGACGTCAGCAAGCGTGTATCTGTCGGGATGTATTATGGCAACGGCATCGCCTGTCGCAACCCTGGTGTTTGGTTTTCTCCAGGCATACTCGCCGGTGAGCAAAGAGTACCGCGAAGGGGTGCTCGTGGCTGATGTTGCATGGGCATTCGTAAACCTAAGTCCCTCTTTTGCAGCCCTGTCGATATTAGGGGTTCTGATACTCGTCGCTCCATAGCAACTTACATCTCCATAGCCAAGATCATCGGCATAAATGATGATGATATTAGGTTTTTCGGCAGCCTGAGAGGAG
>JBLNAO010000279.1:0-8146 GCA_050259395.1 Chloroflexota bacterium | reverse complement strand
CTTAAAACACGTAACCGCTGAAAGCGGTTTTGTTTTTTGTTTGCAGGGTAACCTCCGGAGGAAAGGGTCCGATCGACCGGAGGGAGATCAATCCCGTCCAAATATGTTTGTCTGTACCTGTGGGCACAATCCCTGCTACGTGTAAATATTGGTTTTTCATGTAATTATGCAAACATTGGAAAGTATTATGTAAGGAATCTACATGTTCTCAAGCCTAACTTTGCTGAATTAAATCAACTCTCCTTGTTTAGTGCAAAAATATTTATTAATTAATTTCAAAAGCGATGAAAGAGAAAATGACAATCTTAAGGAACCTGTTCGTGATTCTGCTGACAGGTGTACTGATTACATCTTGTCAAAAGGATAAGCCTGATCCTGCTGACAACCTGATAGGAACATGGACTGCAGAATCTGCAACTGTTGATGCCACTGTAGGCGGGAAAACGATGAGCGAATATTTTACGGGTCTGGGATATAGTGCAGCTGATGCACAGCTTCTTACAAATCTGTTCAATGTTACGGTGCAGCAGAATTTTACGGGAACAATCACCTTCAAATCCGATAAAACATATACGTCAACTCTTGGAAGCGGATCCGATTCCGGAACCTGGTCGCTGAGCAACGACAGTAAGCAGCTCACCATAGATTCCACCACAGATCCGGCAATTATCCTCAACATCGACAAGCTTACCGTCGATCAGCTGAAGGTAAACTGGACAGAGAACGGACAGCAGGATCTGAACAATGATAATGTTGCCGAATCAATCACGGCAAATGTTAACATGATTTTCACTAAATGAACTTCCTGTCGGAAAGTAAAAAATGCTGACACTGTCAGCATTTTTTTTGTCCCGTCATTTTGTTATCTTTGGTCCTCCCGGGACGTTAGCTCAGCCGGTTTAGAGCGCTAGCTTCACATGTTAGAGGTCAACAGTTCGATCCTGTTACGTCCCACTTCTTTTTCCCGGCTCTGCTTTTTGTTCGTCCTGAAGAAAACAGCCCTCTCTTCAATTTTTAATATCTTTGCGCCCGTTTATTCACAGATGCGGATAGGAAAGATCATAGAGAAATATTTCTGGCTGGTCCTGGTGGCGGGTATCTTAATAGGGTTATTGAATCCCTATCCTGTTGTTATGGGCAAGTATCTTCCGAAGATCCTCCTGGGCTTAATGCTGTTCTTCGTTTTCCTGAAAATAGACGCCATCGTGATTCTTGAGAACATAAGAAATTACCGGCTGATGATATATATAGCGGTTGTCTACATGTTCATCATTCCCCTCTTATTTTTTCTTCCTCTGAACCTTATCAATCCCGACCTTGCAACCGGAATACTGCTTCTTACGGCAATGCCTGCCGGGGTATCAACACCTGCCCTTGCAGATATTGCGAAGGGCAACATTTCATTCTCGATGTCTATTGCCATTGTAAGCCAGCTGGTTGCCCCATTTACGGTTCCTTTATTATTCTGGCTGATCGATATGAAAGGTCTGGAAATAAATAAGTTAATGATTTTCAGAGATATTGCCATGCTCATATTCCTGCCGATGATCATTTCGCAGACCTTCAAAAGATTTTTCCCGTCAGCAGTAAAAAGGATACAGCACTTCTCGACTTCCGCTAACATCCTGCTGCTTTTTACCTTTGTTTACATAGCAATCTCTTCACAGAGGAATGTCATACTCGAAAACCCTGCCAGCCTTATCTGGAAAATCATATTATTGTACGTTGTTTTCATCCTGCTTCATGTAATTGGCTACATTGCATATTTCAAAGGCACCAGGGAGACCAGGATCTCCGTTGCAATCGGTGCCGCATACATGAACAACGGGATGGCCATTGTCCTGGCTGCTGCATATTTCAAACCTGAAATACTGGTACTGATGGTACTTTCAGAACTCCCCTGGAACACTCTCCTCGAGCCATTCAAAAGAGTTGTTGCTAAACTGAAATAACGAGATAAGCTGTCTTTGAAAAGACCTCTCTATTTCTCTTCCCTGAAGAAGCTGAAATTCACACCGCCGTAATTCCGGTGTTCGAAGAAATACATGCTGTCATTGAATGCGATGTCGCGGGGATGCTCGAGGATGAAGAAACCTTCTTCTTTTAAAACTCCGGCTTCAATTACAAGTAAAGGCAGATCCGTAAGCCAGGGAAGATCATAAGGCGGATCTGCGAAGACCACATCGTACTTTACCTGGCAGGTTCTCAGGTAGGTTCTTGCATCGATGTGTATTGGCCTGATATTTTCAAACCCTATATCTTTTATTATACGGTTGATCCCCAGCAAATGTTTCAGATTCTTCTCGACAAGATGCACCGAAGCCGCTCCCCTTGAAGAAAACTCGAAGCTGATGCTGCCGGTTCCGGAAAAAAGGTCAAGGACATTGGCCGATTCAAAATCAATCCTGTTTGAAAGTATATTGAATAAGCCTTCCCGTGCAAAGTCGGTTGTCGGCCTGGCCTTCAGATCCGATGGAGGTTCTATCCTCCTTCCCCTGTATTTCCCGCCGATTATACGCAATTGAATACGCTGAATAGGTTCAGATATCTGTGAAGCTCAATATCGTTGAACACATAGCTGAAGGTAAAGTTCCCCGAAGGTTCGGCAAATTTTACGTTCCTGACATATATTGAGAATTCAGATGAAAGACCGGCTTGCTTTTCAGTCAGCCCGCTGAAATAAATTGTTTCATCCTGTTTTATTCCGAGCTTATTGAAAACATTGAGGACAAAATAAAGAATGTCTGAAATATTCCTGTGTTGGAAGGTATTGCAGAATTTCAGGTCATTGCTCTGGAAAATTAAAAGGTTGAAGTAATCTCTCTCAACATGGACATGAATGTGCCTGCCATGTGCGCTTTTCCTTGCCCGCGAAATATTGTCAAGCAGCGGAATGATGTGAACGCAGGGATGAATTCCGGGGTAGGAACTGCTGATCACCTCATTAAATGATGCAGGTACAGCATACACAACAACTATATCAGGATCGCTGTTCCTGTTTGAGAAGATAACCTGGTCATTCTCCGATTTATGATTGAATTTGAAATATTCATCTTTTTTTGCTGGATCGAACAGGGGAGCAGGCACAACCGTAAACCTTGAAGAGGGAACGACAATGGCTGTTTTCCTGTACTTCCGTGTAAGAAAATCGTCCTTCAGTATAAATTCACTTATGTTTTCCGCATTGAAATACTTGTTCTCATCGGGTTCATATGCCCTGATTAGTACAAACTTGTTCCTCAGGGTATCGAGAAGGCAGAAAGCGAAACCATCAGGACCGGACTGAAGCGCCAGTTCATAATTTTCTGTCGAGTTGATATCGAGGGTCTCGTCGAAAAGCTCTATAGATTTCATTCTTTCAGTTCAGCGCTCCTTTGTTTCTGAAAACCCCGGAGATTGTTTAAGTTTGTAAACAAAATTATAAAAAATATCCAAGCTGCAATTCCCGTACTTTCGATGAGGGATACATTGATATATAATCAGCTCTGCAAAAGTCTCGGCAACATACCTACAGATGACCAGTCTGCGGCTCTGAAGAAGCTTGCTGCTTACATTACCGGGAATGAGAGTGATGTCATTTTCCTGATGACAGGGTACGCGGGAACCGGGAAGACAAGTATTATAAGCGCATTGGTGAAGACGCTTGATCTCTTGCGTATGAAGTCAGTCCTTCTCGCCCCGACAGGCCGGGCCGCAAAGGTTATTTCATCCTACGCCGGAAAGCAGGCTTTCACTATTCACAAGAAAATTTACAGGCAGAAATCTTCAAAGGATGGGGTGGGAAGCTTTTCTTTGAACAGGAATCTCGCGAGAGATACCTTTTTTATTGTTGATGAAGCCTCAATGGTCTCGAATATTTCGGCTGAATCATCAATCTTCGGCAGCGGAAGGGTTCTCGATGATCTTGTGGAATTCGTTTATTCAGGAACTGACTGCAGCTTGATACTGGTTGGGGATACTGCCCAGCTGCCGCCCGTTGGTTCTGTTGTAAGCCCTGCACTCGACAGTTCTTCGGTTTCTGAATACGGATTCGGGCTTATATCATGCGAGCTCAGGCAGGTTGTAAGACAAAGCGAAAATTCGGGTGTGCTCATGAATGCCACAAGAATAAGGCAGCAGATTGCAGGGACTGAGCTTGTAAAACCATCTCTCGATTGTAAGAATTTTAAAGATACTGTCAGGCTGAAAGGCGAGGACCTCATCGATGAATTGTCAACGGCATACGGTACTTGCGGTGTTGAAGGTACCATTATTGTAGTGAATTCGAACAAGCAGGCGAACAGGTATAACCAGGGGATAAGGAACAGGATATTTTTCAGGGAAGAGGAGATCAGCACCGGCGACCTGCTGATGGTGGTCAAGAACAACTATAATATCCTGAAATCGGAGGATGAGGAAGAAGACGCAGGTTTCATTGCGAACGGCGACATCGCTGAGGTAAGAAGGATAAGAAAGTACGAAGAGAAGTACGGTTTCAAATTCGCAGAGATGCAGCTCTGGTTTCCGGATTATGAGCTCGAGCTCGAAACCAAAGTGATGCTTGACGTGCTGCATCTCGATTCCCCGGCATTGCCGCAGGATAAGAGCAAGGAACTTTTCAATGCCGTCCTGGACGATTACCTTTTCATCAAAACGAGAAGCAAACAATATGAGGCTGTCCGCAATGATCCATATTTCAATGCATTACAGGTCAAGTTCGCCTATGCTGTCACATGCCATAAAGCACAGGGAGGACAATGGGAGAGAGTGTTCATTGACCAGGGAATGTTTAACAGGACAGAAATAAGCCTTGAGTATCTTAGGTGGTTCTATACCGCCATAACAAGGTCAACAGACAAGGTTTATCTTGTCAACTTCCCGGATGATTTCTTTACTGAATGATTGTCCTTCGTGCCTTTTGTGGAATCCTTGGTGCGCCTTCATGGTAAAACACGAGAGTCACAAGCGCTCAACAAGTTTTACTATCTTTATCCTTATAACGTTAAACATACAGTATCATGAAATCGTACCGTAAGGAGCTTTGGTTTGAGATACCCACCAGGAGAGCATTTGTCAACATTACCGGACAGGTTGAAAACTGCATCAGGGAGTCAGGCATATCTGAAGGGTTGGTGCTAGTGAATTCCATGCACATTAGCGCCTCGGTGTTTATAAACGATGACGAATCGGGACTGCATCAGGATTTTGAAGTGTGGCTCGAGAAGCTGGCACCGGAAAAGCCATACAACCAGTATAAGCACAACGGTTTCGAAGATAATGCCGACGCCCACCTGAAAAGGACCATAATGGGCCGTGAAGTGGTTGCTGCAGTTACCGCCGGCAAACTTGATTTCGGCCCGTGGGAGCAGATCTTCTACGGTGAATTTGACGGCAAAAGGAGGAAGAGAGTGCTCGTAAAGATAATTGGCGGGTAATTTTAAACGAGATTCATATCCTTTTTAATATCCTCGATCCTCTTGTCGAGCTTCCTTTCTGTTTCTATAAACTCGCCAGCTGAACCGAGTTTTGAATTCACGCTGAAATAAAATTTGATCTTGGGCTCTGTGCCGGATGGCCGTACTGAGATTTTGGAACCATCCTCGAGGAAGAACTGCAGAACATCTGATTTGACCAGGTCTGTTTTTGTTTCAATGTTTTTCACCAGGTCCCTTGTGATTCCGGTTTTATAGTCGCTGATCTTCACAACCCTGCTGTTGTTGATCATCTCAGGCGGATTGTTGCGATAGCTGTTCATCATCTCTCTTATCTCCTGTGCACCTTCGCTGCCTTTTCTCACAATGTTCACCAGTTTCTCTTTGTAGAGACCGTACTTCACATAGATGTCGAGAAGAAGTTCAAAGACAGACATTCCTTTGTCTTTTGACCAGGCTGCAATCTCCGCAACAAGAGCACATGAGGCAATTGCATCCTTGTCCCTTGCATAGTCGCCGGGAAGGAACCCGTAGCTCTCTTCACCTCCACCGATATATTTCTTCTTCCCTTCATATTTCCTGATGAGCTCGGCGAAAAACTTGAATCCTGTGAGTACATTGAAGCACTCTACATTATATGCTTCGGCAATCCTGTCCATCAGGTCTGTTGTGACTATAGTGCTGATGATAAACTCGTTTCCTTTGAAAAGATTTCTTTCCTTATATTGTGAGAGGATGTACCAGGTGAGTAGAACCCCGGTCTGGTTACCGTTTAAAAGAATGAACTTCCCCGTGGTATCCCTTACTGCAATTCCGAGCCTGTCGGCATCAGGGTCGGTTGCCATTACAAGTTCCGCATTTGTTTCTTCAGCCCTGGCGATCGCCATTCTCAGTGCATCCGGTTCCTCGGGATTCGGAGATTTGACTGTCGGAAAGTTGCCGTCAGTGATATCCTGTTCCGGGACGCTGATAATATTTTTGAATCCGAATAATTTTAATGCCGGCGGCACCAGTTTTATCCCAGTGCCATGAATTGGAGTGTAAACAATGGGAATATCATTGTGTTTTGCAATGACTCCCGGATTGAGGCTCATCTTTTTCACTTCAGCCAGAAAGAGATCGTCTGTTTCTTTGCCGATGGTCTTAATATTTTCTTTCCTGGCATTGAATTTAACTTCACTTACCGAGGTTATATTTCTCACTTCGTCGATGATTGCCGTATCGTGCGGAGCAACTACCTGCCCTCCATCGTTCCAATATGCTTTGTAGCCGTTGTATTCAGGGGGGTTGTGAGAAGCGGTGATCACCACGCCGCTCTGGCAGCCATAATGCCTTATTGCATAAGACAATTCAGGTGTAGGTCTGAGTGATTCAAAAAGATACACCCGGAAACCATTCGCAGAAAAAATATCTGCCGCAGCTTCGGCAAAACGCCGGCTGTTATTCCGGCAATCGTGTGCTATGGCCACCTTGATTCCCTTATTCCCGAACTGTTTTATTATATAGTTCGAAAGACCCTGGGTAGCCATACCCATAGTATAAATGTTCATCCTGTTCGTCCCGGCTCCCATCACGCCGCGAAGCCCTCCAGTACCGAATTCAAGATCCTGGTAAAACGCATCAATGACCTTCTTCTCGTCATGGTCGAGCATCTCCCTGACTTCTTTCCTTGTCTCTTCGTCGAATTCTTTTCCGAGCCAGGCTTCGGCTCTTTTCCTGATTTCAGCTGTGGATAACATATAGAAATGTAATTAATTCCCGGACAACAAAGTCCTCAGTTCATTTTTTCCACTTTACCAGTGAAAAGGCAATGAGCAAAGGATCTATAATAAATAAGACTTAAGATACGGATTTTTGTTTAATAATCCATCAACTTCATGCATCTTAAAAAGCTTTCCCGCCAGTGAGGGATCTTAAGTTCATAATTCTCCCTGATCTTGGTCTTGTTCATAACCGAATACGAAGGCCTTTTCGCTGCCTGGTTGAACTCCTTGCTTAAAACAGGCTTAACAGCGCATTTATAACCGGCTTCCTTTATAATCTCGGTGGCGAAGTCAAACCATGAGCATACACCTTCGTTCGAATAATTGTATATTCCTGAGTTGAACGCTATCTGGTTCCTTATCGAACCGGCAACTATATGCATAATGGCAGCTGCAAGATCTGCTGCATATGTCGGGGTGCCGGTCTGATCAAAAACAACATTCAGGCTTTCCTTCTCCCTTCCGTGTTTGAGAATGGTCTTAACGAAATTATTGCCGAAAGTGGAATAGAGCCACGATGTCCTTATAATCATTGATGCGGGATGCAGCAATGCATTTTTTTCACCTGCAAGCTTCGACCTTCCGTAAGCGGATTGGGGATCGGGCGACACATTCTCGTCATAAGGCACGCATGATGTGCCGTTATAAACATAGTCTGTCGAGATATGTATGAACCTGCAACCTGTTTCCTTAATTGCTTCTGTTATATTCTTCACAGCAACAGCGTTAACCATCATGGCTGCTTCCGGTTCATTTTCTGCTTTATCAACCTGATTGTACGCTGCGCAGTTTATAAGCCAGTCAGGACGCGCTTTGCCAATGAACTCAGCTGTCTTTGCGTGGTCTGTGAGGTCGAGGGTTGCTATATCCGCGAATATGAAATCATACCCGTAATAATTTTTCGAGACCACCTTCAGCTCATTCCCGAGCTGACCTTCCGATCCGGTTACAAGAATAACTGCCATTCAGTAT
>JBLNAO010000278.1:0-6295 GCA_050259395.1 Chloroflexota bacterium | reverse complement strand
GTCATTATATTCCATCAGGCATGTCACTGAACTGTATCTGAGAAGCTTCAGCATAATCTTTATAATAAACAATCCCTGTGAAAGCAGGAATAAAAGGAATATGCCTGGTCCTGATTGTGGCGTAATACCGGGAAGAATTGCGAGCACGAGCCATAAAAATAAGGCGTTGACCAGTAAGATGATGACCATTAAAGCCCAGGATCTTGAGAACTTGCCGAAAGTCTGACTGAATCCTTTTCCAATCGCTCTGAAAACACCTGCTCCGGCATTGGCAGCTTTCCATGCCCTTGCATAATCCGCCACAAGGAGATGTACAGGCAGAAGAAGAAAGAATAGTCCTGCCGCAATAACAGTTGTCCTGAAGGTCACCACTTCAACGTTATCTCCATCCATGTCGATGAAGAGCGATGGAACAAAAGAAAATAACAGTATTGTGAAGAATATGAATAATCCGGAAATAACCAGGATGACTGTGTAGGACCAGAAATGCATCACACAGCCTCTCATGAAATCTTTTACAGTACGTTCCCCTGCTTCCGATCTTACACAATCGAACAAGCCTCCGGTAAAAAATGCATTCAGAAGAAAGCTAAAAATTATGAGGGTGAAGAATCCCCGGCTGAATGCCGAGACGATACTGCTGTAAACCGGACCCAGATCTGTGAATGCTTCAACAAATATTCCGTGAGTCAGCTTTTCGGTTATCATGCTTGCTCCGAAACCATTCTGAAGAGCTCCACGGAGGGGGCTTACAACAGCAGTTACCAAAAGGAGCATTACAAACCAGACAAGCAGGACATTCTTCCAGGCCAGGAACATACGTTCCGCTCCCGTCTTCAATGCCGTAATACTTTTCATATCTTGAAGTTTAGATGCTGATGAAACTTATGAAGAACTGAAGGAATGAAATCATTTTATTCCTTATGCGGCGAACCGGGATCCTGTTGGGTTCGTCGGTGGAGGAATTATTCACATAATTGATGTCAAGCTTTATTTTGTACTCCGGGTCTATTTTTACCCAATTAATCCGGTCAGCTCCTTCAAATGCATACTCTTTTGTCCGGTTTATCCCATCCCATGTTTCCCTGATTTCCTTGCCGCTGCTGAAATGTATGAGCACCTCCACGGGGAGCTTAATTCCTCCGTCTCTCTGCAGATAAACCTTTGAATTGAACAGCGAATCTGACCCGGTAACCTCATCATTCGAGAATCCGACTACCTTGTAATCGCAGATATCGGTTCCGAAAAGTGTCTGGTTGAAGAACCAGTTCAGGTCGGGACCATACATATTCCCCGGATTGCCTGCAAAAACTTCATTTGCAACAGCTATGAAATCTCTGGCCGATGGATGGCGGAATGCCCATTTCCTGTAATATTCCCTGAAGATTTCATCCATCTTTTCCTCCCCTATTACACCTTCGAGGGTATGTAGGATCACTCCTGCTTTCTGGTATGACATCATGCTGTACGTGCCGGCAGGATAGCTCCATGAATTCTCAGCATTTGTTGCAGCCTGCCTGCTTTCGGACATTACATAGGGAATGCGTGAGAGTGACTTGTCGGATATTTTCAGATTGCCGAAACTGAGCATTCCGCCTTCACTTCCGTAATAATGATCGATCATCCTGCCCTCCCAATAAGTATTGACTCCTTCATCGAGCCAGGGCTCTTCAAATTCATTGCTTGCAAGAATTCCCATGAAATATGAGTGCCCGAATTCATGCATGGTAACCATTTCGGGCAGGTGAAGCCATTCAGGAATTCCAAAAAGCGATGTTGAAGTGAAAAGGGTTGTGTATTCCATTCCCCCTGCGAAACCTCCTTTAACAGGAGGATCGACGAAAGTCAGGTGCGGCCACGGGTAAGGACCCACATGAGCTTCGAGATATTCAAGAGAGTTCTTTACCGATTTCATCTGCCGCTCAACCTGGTTCTTCCTGTCGGGGGGGTAGAGGAAGGTGATGTTAACATGCTTCCAGACATCGTTCTTAACCCCATACGACGGCCATGCTGTCCATGCAAAATCTACTATATCCTCAGCCCTGTAAACGAGTGTCTTTGTCGAATCGGCATTTTCTTTTTCTTCGAGAAGCAATCCTCCTGATCCGACAACATAATTCCGGGGAACGGTGATATTAACATCGTAGACGCTGTGATTGGAATAGAACTCAGAATGGCTGTGGAACTGGTGACAGTTCCAGCCTGCCTTCACGGCATCTCCCATGCCTTCCGTTTCAAAGACTCCAAATTTCGGGAACCATTGTGCAACAAAGAAGTAATTATCATTGAAGCCTGTCCTGGGGGCTGTTTTCGGCAGCTGCGAAACGAATCCGATGTTCAGACTCACAGTGTCGCCCGGTTTGCACGGATCCGGTAAATCTATTTCGAGAACAGTCATGTCATCTTCATTTCCGTCATCGGGACTGATGAAGTGCATAGAGGAATAAAGATCGAAGCCGCTGCCAGCCTTTATTTCATTTATCTCTATATATCCGCTGTCGCGCATCAGGTCCGCCATCATTCCCCTGCCTTCGCTGAAGAAAGTGGTTTTTTGGTTCCTGAAGGCATTAAGGTACATGTGCAGTTGAACAGTGCCCACAGTGTCGGGCGACATATTCACCCAGAAGGCCTGCATATTGCCAATAACCTTCTTTGATTCCGTATCGAGTGTGGCATTGATGGAATAACCTGTCTGCCGAACGCTCAAGGGCTCTCTGAGAACAACCTGAGATTCGCAAAGAGCAAAAAGGCCTGTCAGACAGGCCATTGTTAAAATTATTCTTTTCATCTGAAACTGGTTTCAGTTTACAGATCCCTATGATTTAGCGGGTTCCTTTTTCAATGTAAGAGGAACTTCTCCGTCAGGGGTAAGCGCTTTTCCCGACATGGCTGTTTCTGAATTCATTTTCATCATGATGTTGATTGTGGCTCCTTCGAGGTAAACGTCAAACTTCAGGCTGTCGCCCTCAAATTTGACCTTCTCGCCGGGTAACTTGTATTCACTCCCGGCAAAACTGATTGATGCCGTGTGGGCCTTTTCCTGAAGCCCGACCACTATGGTTCCGTTGGTGTATCCTTCCGGAGCTGCAGGAGCTTCGAACTTCCATGTGCCGACCGGATTGAGTTTTGCCTTCGTCTGTGCATTGGCTGAAAATACGGCTAAAATGATTATAACCAAAATTGACAATGTTTTTCCTTTCATAGCAAGATATTTAAATAGTCTGTTAAGAAATTTACAACATATCAAATATAGCAATGAAAAACCAATTTTCGCAGAAACTAACCTCCGTGAAAGTAATACAGGTTTTATTATCATGTTAA
Organism: Chloroflexota bacterium; assembly: GCA_050259395.1. GTDB lineage: Bacteria > Bacteroidota > Bacteroidia > Bacteroidales > VadinHA17 > LD21. The sequence goes on along the minus strand of JBLNAO010000278.1, from coordinate 2,974 downwards.
TTCATTGTATATCTGTCACTTATGAAAATATTAAATTTTTATATGAAAACATTCATATATTTCCATATTTAATTTATTTTTGTAATGTTAATTTATTAACAAGACTATGAAAAGACTCCTGATTCTGGGTGCTGGTACCGGCGGAACCATAATGGCGAACAAAATGAGAAAAGCATTGCCCGTCAATGACTGGAATGTTACTGTTGTTGAAAGGTTAAGTACTCATTTCTATCAGCCGGGATTCCTTTTCATACCATTCGGCTACCTGACCCGTAAGGATATCATCAAGCCTGCTCCCTCTTTATTGCCTGCAGGCGTGGAAATGGTTCATGATGAGATTGATTCCATAGAATACTCTGGAAACCGTGTAGTTCTGAAAAATGGTACTGTACTTGATTATGACATACTTCTCATTGCCACAGGCTCAAGAATCTCACCGGAAGATACTCCGGGCTTAAAAGGTGAACTCTGGCACAAAAATGTATTTGATTTTTATACAATTGAAGGAGCCGAAGCTCTTGCAAGGTTTTTCAATTCGTGGGAAGGCGGAAACCTTGTTATCAACGTGGCAGACAATCCCATAAAATGCCCGGTGGCACCGCTTGAATTCGCTTTTTATGCAGATGATTTCTTCACAAAGAAAGGAATTCGCGAAAATGTGAACATTACATATGTGACACCGATGTCGGGCGCTTTCACAAAACCGAAAGCATCCAAAATGCTTGGAAGCCTTCTCGATAAGAAAAAAATCAACCTGGTTACAGATTTTTTCCTTGGTGAAGTTGATAATGAAAATAAAAAAATACTCGATTTCGGAGGACGCGAAGTCTCATTTGACTGTCTGATCACAATACCGCTGCATTCCGGTGATCCTGCAGTGAGTCAGAGCGGTTTGGGCGATGAATTCGGCTTTGTTAAAGCGGACAAGAATACCCTTCAGTCCACAATCAGTAAAAATGTCTTTGTGATTGGCGATGCGGCGAACATACCTGCTTCAAAAGCCGGATCAGTTGCACATTTCCAGGCTGATGTTCTTCGCGACAACATCCTGAGCTTTATCGGCAATAAACCGCTCGCGGCAACCTTCGACGGGCATTCGAACTGCTACATTGAAACGGGGTATGGCAAAGGCATTTTGATTGATTTCAATTACACCACTGAGCCACTGCCGGGAACTTATCCTTTACCTGTCCTTGGTCCTTTTTCACTTCTGAAGGAATCAAGAATAAACCATGCGGGGAAACTATTTTTCAAATGGATCTACTGGAATATCCTGTTGAAAGGAAGGCATCTGCCGGTGACCAGTCATATGTCCATGCAAGGAAAAATAACCGATTAACATTAAATCCATCTCAATATTTAATTCTTATATCTATGGCAAAAAAAACTTATGCAGGCATCGAAGTCGATGTAAATGATGAAGGATATTTCACCAATCCTTCACAATGGACCAAAGAAATTGGAGCTGAAATTGCAAAGGATGAAGGTTTAGTCCTGACAGATCAGCACTATGCAATCATAGATTTTCTCCGTAACAGGTATAATGCCGGCGAAGCTCTTTCGATCCGAAGCATCAATCATTCAAAGATCCTCGATGTAAAAACATTCTACCAGATGTTCCCCGGGGCTCCGCTGAAGAAGGCAACAAAAATCGGTGGAATTCCAAAACCTGCGAGCTGTATTTAAATAACCCTGATATACTGAAATTATGACTGCTGATATAAAAAATCCTGTAAAAAAAGTCAATCTCATCTGCGCAAAAGGTGCTATTGAGGATGTTTATGCAACACTTGTTCTTGGCAATGGTGCCGTGATGGAAGGAATCGAAGCCAACCTGTTTTTCACTTTCTTCGGGCTCGATGCAATCATTAAATCGAGAATGGATAAGCTGCACACTGCAGTGGTCGGCAACTCTGCACTGAGATTGCCCGGAGGAATGAGAATGCCCACCCTGCTCGGTGTACTTCCTGGTATGGAATCATTAACCTCATCCATGATGAGAAGCCAGATGGAAAAACTGGATATCCCGCCTGTGTGTGAATTCCTTGACCTTATAAAAGCCGGCGGTGGACATGTATTTGCCTGCAAGCTGGCAATGGATATGTTCAAGCTCAAAAAAGAGGACCTCTGCGAACACGTTGAAGCAATCCTTACAGTGGGTGAGTTCTATGAACGTGCCGGAGGTGAAGGATCACATATAATCTTTACCTAGGCTCAGACCTTACACCGGGCTTTATCAGATAACAAGGATCTTATATCCAAGAACATTCACCAGCTTCTTTCCCGGGCAGAATATCTTCGAAGCAACAGGCCAGACCTTCATAAGGTATCTGTCCTGGCGTTCGCGCATTCTTACGGCAAGTTCATCGAGAGCCGGTGAATTTAAGTCGTTCGGGAATGTGTAACCGAGAGCCTTCAGAAGCTGTGTAACATCATTTATCTTGCCAAGGTTGCGGGTGAGGCTTTCAAGTTTTTTCTCGAGGACCTTTATATCGGAGTTGTTTAACGGACGGAAGAAATAGAGCTGGTAAAGAAATTCCTTTGACTTTTTCCTGAATTCATGAAGCTTTGATCCTTTCGGGTTGTTCCTGCAAATAAGGAACTGTTCAATCACCCTCACATAAGTGCTCTCAAGCTCTTTGAGAAGTATGTTCGCATCCAGGTTCTGCAGGTTCTGAAACCTTATTCGGTAGGCAGTTTTCTTCAGGAGCTCGCTTATCTGCGCGATGCCCTGTTGCATCTCCTGGGTGGGTTCTGGTAGAGGTTCGGACTTCCTGAGCAAATCGTTGAGCTTCTGGTTATCCTTAAGACGTTCGAAAAGATCGGGATAATCTTTCTTCATCTCTTTCAGTGTTTTGCGGTGGACGGAGGAATCGCGCCAGGAGGTCATCAGCCTGGCGGCCTCTTTAAGGCTCTGAATATCCTTCTCTTTGTATTCACTTTCAACCTGCGCCTGGATGAGCTTCAGAGTAGC
>JBLNAO010000277.1:0-8150 GCA_050259395.1 Chloroflexota bacterium | reverse complement strand
GGTCCTCCATTCGGGTAAAAATCCCCCAGTGCTTTAAGCTGTTCGGTTGAAGGCAGCCCGGGATAATCGAGAGGGTAAATCTTCACTGCAAGGGCATTTTCGGATCCTGTATTTATGCAGTCGCTGACATCGAGACTATACTGTGCAAACATCCCTGCCATCTGCGTTGAATCGGCAACCTGCTTCCCGTTAACCCAGACTGCGGCCCTGTAATTTATACCTTTGAATATGAGCTGGAATGTACGGCCCTTATCAGAAGCAGGAATGGTGAATGTAGTCCGGTACCAGTAAGGTTTCTTCCATGGATTGGGATCGTTCGGAAGATGGCTGAATTTTTCCAGATCATATTTTTTGTTGAATTCATCCGAGGCATCAGGAATGTACATGTTGTTCATACCCTGGTAAGGATCGGGATAAACACCATTCACCACAAGCCCTGAAAGAACGGTTGAAGGCACCTGAACGGGAAACCAGTATGCTTTTGACTTGTAGCCGGGAGACGAAATTTCTTCACCTGAGGATGAGATCAGCGCTGAAGACTGAAGTGCAAACGAGCTTAACCTGACCTGCCTGACAGGTGAAGATTGTCCGTTTGACGGGATTGATACCGCAACGAGGCAAAGAAGGATTATAAAATGTCTCATGGTTTTCATAAATCAGATGATTTATCCGGAACTGAAATCCGGATGTTACAAACAGTATAAAATTACTGAATTACAACCACAATCCTTTGGCCCGTATTAAGATTTCTGACGATATACATACCCGGAGCTTCGTCTGTAAGGTCAATGTCAATGTTGAAGGTGCCTGTCTGATCGACTGTTTTAGTCATGATCTTTTCCCCGGCAAAATTAAATACCTCGATCTGCGAAGGTGATTTTTCAATGTTAATGAACCGGATGTGGAGAGGTCCGTGCGACGGGTTAGGATATACAAGTATTCTCTCTCCGGTCACCGGCAATTCAGACGAATCGGTCGTGAAGGATATTCTGACTGTCCAGAAGCTTTGTGTAACACCATCTTCGGCGAGGATCCTGTAAACAGCTCCGGAGCTCAGATCCACGGTCCCGTTATTGCTGAACTGCTCAACGTTTTGTATCCAGGCCCTCGCACCATCGGAAAGCTCAAACTGTACCGGCAATGATTTCGGATCGAGACCTCTCGTAAGTTCGAGTGTTATTGTCCTGTTAGCTGCATCGATCCTTACATTTCGTGTTGCACCGGGAACATAGTACGATTTGAAAGCAGTTGCCGAGTTTCTTTCTGTACTGACGGTAACATTCCATTCCTTCATTACGTTCCTGTTTTCGGCATATACCTTATAGGCCCGGGCCGAATTGAAATCGTTCCTTGTCGATCCTGACAACTGCCTGGTGCCGTTAATCCTTGCATAAGCGCCCGGTGAAAGTATAAAGGCCGGTTTAAGAGCAGATAAATCTGTGCCATAGGGCATTACGACAGACACAGACCTGGTTGCAGCATTTATCCTTGAGTACTTCTGTCCCGGAATTGTAAATAAATCTATTTCAGCAAGTACCGATGCCTTATGCCAGTGAATGGGGTGAAGAAGGATAATAACGCGATCGCCGGCATTAAGCTGTCCGGGATCAAGCATACCCGTATGCCACCTGACTCCGTTTGTGATGGATGCATCTGAGAAGTACCTGTTGTTATTGAGGAAATATGCCTCATAATTCAGCCCGAAATCCTGCAGCTTGCCTTTTTTGAGGCTGATGAAATTACCATCCTTAAGGATCGTAACGTTATTCTCGTATCCTGAAACAGCGGGGAAGGTACATTCCTCGAAGAAATAGTAATTCAGATAATGATAAGTATGGCAATAGGGCGAACCGTGAGATGCAGTGCCGTTAATATTCAGGCCGTACGAACGAAGCCACTTCAGCTCATTCCTGAAAAATTCCACCGGATCGATATTGTATATCAGTTGCAGTGTCACCAGGTCGTTATGCCAGCCGATCTCGAAGTGCCTTTCATTCTGCATCCTTTGAAGGACAGGGATAATGCTTTCGTTATGAGTTGCTTTGTCAGACTCGTTCTTAAGATAATATGGAGCAGTATGCAGGATGAAATAGGTGGATCTGAACCCCAGGTTCCATTCAGTCTCTGAAAAATCAAATGCATGAGCAAGGCTGTTGTCGAGATCGTGTCGCAGGCCGATTACGACCTTGGTGCTGCTCACTGTATCCCTGAATTCATTCAACGGCACAACAATAAACCGCGAAGTGTCTGAAATCTTTCCAAGGAACTCACCGTATCTTTCAAAAGTGAAGTTGCTGTCAGCATCCGAGATGAAGGCAGATTTTGTGTTGCTTTCAATTGTGGTGTCCTGTGAGAACTTGCTTTCTACGCCTTCCTGCCCTGAAAGAACAGTGCAATCTGATAACAATATCAGACACACTATTGTCAGGTTGGTCAGGGTTCGTAAACTCAAAAAAAGTGGTCTCATAAAGAATTCTGGGACCCGGCCAAATTAGAAAATATTTTATTTCAGCAGCTTTTTGATATTATATAATTTATTGAGAGCTTCCATCGGTGTAAGATTGTCTATATCAATCTCCAGCAGTTCGTCGCGGATCTGCTTGAGCACCGGATCGTCCAGCTGGAAGAAGCTGAGCTGCATGCCTTCCCTGTGTTCCGCCAATCCGGCAATCGGCTTGGTAAGCTCTTTTCTGTCGTGGCTTTGTTCGAGCTCCTTCAGAATTTCATCAGCCCTGCGTACCACACTCCTGGGCATGCCGGCCATTTTTGCAACATGGATGCCGAAGCTATGCTCGCTCCCGCCCCTGCGCAACTTCCTGAGGAAAATAACTTTATTGTTGAGCTCTTTTATTGAAACACTGTAATTCCTGACTCTCGGAAAAGAACTCTCCATTTCATTCAGCTCATGATAATGCGTGGCAAAGAGGGTTCTGGCTCTCATCTTGTTTTCGTGAAGGTATTCCACCATCGCCCAGGCTATTGAGATACCGTCGTAAGTGCTGGTTCCCCTGCCAATTTCGTCGAGCAGGACCAGACTGCGGTCGGAAAGGTTGTTCAGGATGCTCGCGGTTTCATTCATCTCTACCATGAATGTGGATTCTCCAAGGCTTATGTTATCCGATGCCCCGACTCTTGTGAATATTTTATCGATCATCCCTATTCTTGCAGCCTTTGCCGGTACAAAGCAACCTGTCTGTGCCATCAGCACTATCAGGGCAGTCTGTCTCAGAAGAGCTGACTTTCCCGACATGTTCGGGCCTGTAAGGATTATTATCTGCTGATCGTCTGTATCGAGAATTAAATCATTCGGCACATAGCGTTCACCTGCCGGAAGCTGTTTCTCAATTACAGGGTGGCGACCTTCCTCGATGTCCAGCACATTCGAATCATTCAGCACAGGCCTTACATAGTTGTTCTGTTCAGAAACGGTGGCGAAAGACTGAAGGCAATCGAGCCTTGCAATAAGTGTTGAATCCAGCTGGATGGGAGGAATAAACTCGAGAACTGAAAGAACAAGATCCGTAAAAAGCTTTGTCTCGAGCGAAATGATCTTTTCTTCAGCGCCCAGTATCTTGCTTTCGTACTCCTTGAGCTCCTCCGTTATGTACCGTTCGGCATTCACAAGAGTCTGCTTCCTTATCCATTCCGGCGGAACCTTATCTTTATGGGTGTTTCTGACCTCAATATAATAACCGAAGACATTGTTGAAGCTGATCTTCAGCGATGAAATGCCTGTCCGCCTGATCTCCCTTTCCTGGAGATCTTCAAGATAATCCTTGCCGTTATAAAGTATCGATCGCAGCTCATCAAGTTCCGGAGACACTCCTTTTGCCATAACATTGCCCCTGTTAAGCTGGGCGGGAGGATCATTGCTGAGCTCCTTCTCTATCTTTTCGAAGACAGGCCTGCACGGGTTAAGCTGTTCTGCAATATTCACCAGCGGTTCACAGCCGCTGGTCAGGCATATTTCCTTCAATGGCTCTGTTGCCTGGAGCGATCTTTTAAGCTGAAGCACTTCCCGGGGGTTGATCCGGTTAACCGCAATCTTCGAGATAAGCCTTTCAAGATCGCCTATCTGCCTTATCAGGCCGCAGATCTCCTCCCTCATTCCTTTGTTGGCGCAAAAATACTGCACCACATCAAGCCGTTCATTCACAGGGTGAATGTCCTTCAGGGGAAGGGCCAGCCATCTCTTGAGCAGGCGGCTCCCCATCGGTGAAATTGTTTTGTCCATCACGTCAATAAGGGTGCGTGCACCTTCATAGGGCGAGTGGAATATCTCAAGATTCCTGATCGTGAACTTGTCCAGCCACACGTACCTGTTCTCTTCTATCCTTGACAATCCCGTGATATGTCCGAGCTGTTCATGACGAGTAATGTCGAGATAGTAGAGTATGGCTCCTGCGGCAATTATTCCAAATGGAAGGTTCTGCACACCGAAGCCCTTTAATGAGCTGGTCTCGAACTGCTTTAACAACCTGTCGTTTGCTGCATCGGGAGTGAAGATCCAGTCGTCGAGCTTGAAAGTATAGAATTTCGATCCGAATGATTCTGTGAATGAATCTTTCTTTCCCTTCTCAAAAAGGACCTCCTTGGGTTGAAAGTTGTTGAGCATCTGATCAACATATTCATGTGTACCCTCAGAAAGAAAAAACTCACCGGTAGATATGTCGAGGAAAGCCACACCGGCAATCTTCTTGTCGATATGGACAGCGGCGAGAAAGTTGTTTTCCTTGTGATTCAGCACATTCTCATTGAGTGAAACACCAGGTGTGATAAGTTCAATTATCCCTCTTTTGACAATCTTTTTTGTAAGTTTCGGATCTTCGAGCTGCTCGCAGATGGCTACCCGCTGGCCTGCCCTGACGAGCCTGGGAAGGTAAGTGTCGAGTGCATGATATGGAAAACCGGCCAGTTCAACGAACGAAGCCGATCCGTTTGCTCTTCTTGTCAGTGTGATGCCCAGTATCTCCGAAGTCTTTATCGCATCCTCCCCGAACGTCTCATAGAAATCACCCACTCTGAAAAGCAGAATCGCATCAGGATGCTTGGTCTTGATGCTGTAATATTGCTTCATCAGCGGCGTTTCCACGTAGCTGTTCTGTTCGGCTTCCGGCATAAGGTCAGTTTACAGTTGGTATAAGGACAAAGATAAAAGGATTTTAATTTTTTTATTCACTTCGTGCAACTACGTGGAAATCCGTGGTGAATTACCATGGTACTTTATGAAAACACATCAACTCTGTCGTGAATTAATTGTTTTATCTTTATAATACAATTTCATTTCTTAAGATCCATGAAAAAAGTCCTGATTCTTGGAGCCGGTCTTGTTGCCAAACCCATGGTCGAATACCTCATGGCCAGGGGATTTAGCATCATAATAGCCTCCCCTATGAAGGGCAGGGCGGATGAAATGATAGCAGGTAATCCGCTTGGATCCTCGGTCGACTGGTCCATGGATGACCCCGAAACCCTCGATCTTCTTATTGCCGGGAACGATATTACAGTTAGTCTTCTTCCTTATAAATACCATGCCGATATTGCAAAGATATGCCTTGCCCACCACAGGCATCTGGTAACTACTTCATACGTGCAGAAAGAGATGCTGGCCCTTGATGAGGCTGCACGGAATGCAGGTGTAATCTTTCTCAACGAAGCCGGTCTCGATCCCGGGATTGACCACATGTCGGCAATGAAGATGATCGATCTCATCCACAACAATGGCGGAAAGGTGGAGCAGCTTTATTCGATCTGCGGCGCTCTACCGGCACCCGAAGCCGCTGATAATCCCATGCGTTACAAATTCTCGTGGAGCCCGAAAGGCGTCATTCTCGCAGGCCTCAACAGCGCTTTATACCTGATCGATGGTAAAAGAAAGCTGATCGACACTGAAGACCTGTTCAAAGCACCGTTCACATACTCTGTGCCTGGCGCGGGTGAATTCGAGGTTTATCCCAACAGGGACTCGATAAGCTACGCGGATATTTATGGCATACCTGAAATCAGGACAATGTACCGCGGTACCTTCCGGTACAATGGTTGGTGCGAAAGCATGGATGCCTTCAAAAGGCTTAAGCTGCTCGATAACAATATAAAAGATTACAGCGGATGGACCTATTCAGGATTCCTGGCGGAACGCTCAAGCGTAAGATCGGGCGACCTCAAAAAATCAATTTCAGAACTCCTCGGATCAGAAGAGGATTCAGTTGCCATAAAGGCCCTCGATTTTCTTGGATTCTTCAGCGATGAGAGACTGGAATATTATGAAACAACACCGTTCGAAATAACCTCTAACAGAATGATCAGCAAGATGATGCTGGGTGAAAACGAGCGCGATATGGTTGTTATGCAGCATATCTTCCTTGCTGCATGGGCAAACGGGAAGAAAGAGGTCATCAGGTCATCCATGACAGATTATGGAACTCCTTCTGAGAACACTGCTGTTTCGAGGACAGTTGCACTGCCTGCTTCCATTGCAGTGAAGCTGATACTGGAAGACAGGATCAGTTCCCGGGGCGTTCTCAGGCCGGTTATCCCTGAGATTTATAACCCGATTCTGGAAGAGCTGAAAACATTGGGCATCGAGATGAGGGAGGAGTTCTGGCTTCCGGAAGAGACATTACCGGAACTCTCTTAAAATTTCAGGTAAAAGTCGCTGATTAATGCCCTGTAAGCTTCGGTAAATTCATGTCTTGAACCATGCTCGATGGTGAGGAACTTCTCTGACACCCTCATCTTCTGCCTGCTGAATGTAAGCACCAGCCTTCTCACTTCGGATGATGGGAGTGGCTTAATCTTAAGTATTTCATTGCAATGAAGTCCATACGCTGCTGCTTCGGCAACAAGCACATTACCTTCGGCAAACGGCATTATAACCTGGAACCTGCCATTTTCTTCAAGCATTCTGGTAACACTAGCCAATAGCTCATCATGAGGCAAAGTGTCGTTATGCCTTGCACCTGATTTTCTGTTGTCCGGGTTCCTGATGGAATTGATGAAATATGGTGGATTAGAGACAATCAGTCCGAAGCTGAAACCCGGATCATAGTTTTGCACTGAATCATTTACTGCCTGTATCCTGTCTTTCCACTTACAGTCTTCAATATTATTCACAAGTTGGTGGAAAGATTCAACATCAGGTTCAATTGCAACAATCTCAGCGGGGCTCCGCTGGGCCAACATGATGGCGACCAGGCCTGTGCCTGAACCGATATCGAGAATCCTCTTTGCCCCTGTAACATCAGCGTAAGCTCCCAGCAGAACTCCATCGGTCCCAACCTTGAAGGCACACATGTCCTGCCGTATTGTGAACTGCTTGAAGGTGAAATAATCGTTGGGCATTGGCTGATATTGATTAGCTTTGCAGGCACAAAGTTAGCAGATGAAGCTGAAAAAAGAAGAGCTGAAATCCTTTCTGGATGAAAAGGTTGAGAAATACAACCGGCCTTCATTCATCGAATCGGACCCCATAAGCATACCGCACATGTTTTCTTCAAAGGAAGACATCGAAATTGCAGGTTTCCTTGCAGCAACAATTGCATGGGGGAACAGGAAGATGATCCTGAGGAATGCAGGCAGGATGATGGAGCACATGGGCAATGCGCCCTACAGCTTCATAATGAATCATGATGATTCGGATCTTGAAAGATTTTCCGGTTTTGTTCACAGGACATTCAACGATTCTGACATGACCTTTTTCATAAGATCATTGCGTAATATTTACACAAAGCATGGAGGGCTTGAAGGAATTTTCGACAGGTACAAAACGAAGGATTCACTTCAGCCTGCAATCCATATGCTGAGCTGCATCTTTTTCGAGCTCCCGCATCAGAGCAGGACGCTCAGGCACGTTTCGGACCCTTTCAAAGGATCGGCCGCAAAAAAAATAAACATGTTCCTCAGGTGGATGGTCAGAAAGGATAATAAAGGCGTTGATTTTGGGATCTGGGAAAAAATTTCCCCTTCGATACTATCCTGCCCTCTCGATGTTCATTCAGGCAATGTGGCAAGAAAGCTCGGACTTATAACCAGAAAGCAGAACGACGGCAGGGCGGTGGCTGAACTCGATGACAACCTGAGAGAGCTGGATCCTTCAGATCCTGTCAGATATGATTTTGCGCTGTTCGGGCTGGGAGTGTTCGAGAATTTCT
>JBLNAO010000276.1:0-4334 GCA_050259395.1 Chloroflexota bacterium | reverse complement strand
GGACCTTTTTTCTCAGGGTCGAGGTATATGGGATCGGTATTCTGCACCAGGCTGTTATTATACAAAAGGATCTTCTTTTTTTCGTAAGGTTTTGTCACTATTTCTTTAAGGCTGTAGTTATAATAATCGTTTTCAAGGGTTTTCAGCTTTGTATCGTACATGTTGAAGAACCTGTCTATCCTGTCGCTTGCTGAATTGGAGATCTGGCTAAATAGACGGTCAGCTTTATCGAGATACAGTTTTACAGAATCTGCTGCAGCCTGGTTAAATCCTTCAGGTTCAAGACCGGTGATATAGGTGAATGCCGGCATGCCGCGCACGGATGAAAGGTGTATTATCTCATTCTTCAACAACTGAAGCCTTGTGAACCGGTTACCAGGTTTTCTGATCATTATGTCGCTGGCATCAACAGTTGCCTGGGGAATGCTTTTGTATTCAGACAGGGTCTTGTTAAGAGCATCACGAAGGGCAGGGATCCTGTGTACCTTGTTGAAATTGGCTTCACTTATTTTCTTCTGGAGGTCGTAATATGTTTCGCCGTCTTTGTCAAAAACGGTCTTGTTGTATTTATTTTCCTTGAACTGTGCAACTATCAGCGCTTCGTACGTCCACCTTGTTGGCATTACCTCTGCTATCAGAGGAACCTTTTCCACATTCCCGATCTGCCTGTTAAGCTTGTCGAAAGGGAACATTGCCCCGCTCAGAACCATCATCGGTATTATCAGGAGCGGGATCACTATGTAAATAGTAATTGCCGAATTGAACGATGCCGATATATTGAGACCGATCATGTTTGCACAGAATGCGGTGGTGAACAAGGCCATCCAGTAAGTGCCGAACATGCCTTTAATCCCGAGGATCTCATTTCCGATAAAGACAAACAGGAAAGCCTGGATTGAAGAAATCAGCACCAGGATTGCGACTTTCGAAAGCAGGTAGCTGTTCCTGCTGAGATTCAGGAAATGCTCCCTTTTCAATATTTTCCTGTCGTGGAATATCTCTTCTGCGCTTATTGTGAGCCCAAGGAACAGAGCCACGATTAGGCTCATGAAGATATATATTGGAATATTATCGTTATCGGCAAAGATGTACTTGTCGGAATCAGGGTCGGGGATATACCTTATTATAATAGATAGCACAAATCCAAGGATTGGGGCCTCAAGAAGCGTCAGCAAAACATACTGTGTATTTGCGATCTTCCCCGTGAGGTCACGTTTCAGGTATATCCTGATCTGTTCAAGCCTCGAAGGCCTGTCGAGGTTGCTGACGGGTTTTTCCCTTATCTCGGTTGGCGGTGTGAAAGGATGGCGTGAGCTGAATGCCTCAGCCCATTCCTCAGGCCTGATCTTCCTTTTCTCGGTGTATTGACCGAATTCATCGACAACCTGGGTCTCTATTATGTTGAAGATTGTTTCGGGGTTGACACTGCCGCATGATGGACATTCACCGATATTGGCATTTATCTGTGCATCAATGGTTTTAAAATAAACGACGGCATCGACAGGATTCCCGAAATAGGCCATGCATCCTCCCTTGTCAAGGATGATGACCCTGTCGAACATCTTGAAGAGCTCAGACGATGGCTGATGTATCACAGTGAAGACGAGCGTTCCCTTCAGGCTGAGATCGCGGAGCAGGTCCATCAGGGTGGCGGAATCGCGCGATGAAAGTCCCGATGTAGGCTCGTCCAGGAATAATACGGGAGGTTCGCGGATGAGCTCAAGAGCGATATTAAGCCTTTTCCTCTGGCCTCCGCTTATCATCTTGTTAAATACCGACCCTACCTTGAGATTCCTTTTCTCAGATAATCCGAGTGAAGATAAGGTCCTGTCGACTATAGCCATAATCTCTTCCTGCTTTTTACCGCCGAAACACTGGCAAGCAGCATAGAAAAGGTTTTCGAACACTGTCAGATCTTCAATCAGGAGATCATCCTGCGGTACAAAGCCGAACACTCCTTCAAGCCGGGAACTGCCTATCTCAAGACCATTTATTCTGATTGTACCCGAAGTCGGTTTTTGTATTCCGCTTATTATATTAAGGAGTGTTGTTTTTCCCGAACCGCTCGCCCCCATTATTCCGACGAGGTTGCCTGTTTCGGCCGAAAAGTTCAGTCCATTGACTGCAGTTATTCCGTCGCGGAAGCGGAAAGAAAGATTCTCCGCAACGAATGAGATCTTATTAAGATGAAGATCTGTATGGAAAAGAGAATTAATATCACTGTAATATATTGCATTTCCCTGGACGGGTTTAAGCGAGCTTCCCTTGGGAAATGTATATACTATGCCTGCAATGATTGGCAATCCGTTAAGATAGAGCTGGTCTATTGAGGTATACCTGATGAAGTAAAGATCTACGCTGCTGATTCTTAATATTATGATGGTGGTCCCTATATAACCGGACTGCATCTTCTTTTTGAGCGGGTTTTCTTTATTCGCCCGGCCAAGCACCAGTATTGCAGGGTTCCTGAGGCTCTCGAAATCGTCATTCTTGATGAACTGCTCGATGGCTGCAAAATCTTTCGGGGATATCCTGAAGACTTCGGCCACGGTGTTGATGATATTCATCCTGAGCACTGTGAACTGCCGGTCTGCATTCACCAGCTCATAGAGCCTCATCATCACAACAATCTTCTGTTCCTGGTTGAGTGTCCGGTTTATTTTTTTGCAGATGCCCAGGATCTTGACCGAATCTTTCACTGACGGAGAGAAGGAGCTTCCCGCTGTCCTCTGTAGAGATATGGGGCCTGCATGCTGATCGAAGAGGGCCATATATTCGTCAACGGCTTCCCTTGTCAGCTGCTTGTTAAGAAACCCCCATACATAATCACGCTCACTCCTGAGAATACCGCCATCCTGTTTAGCAACAAGGGCGAATAATTCCATCAGCGCCTTTAGGATTTCTTCACTCATAGATCAGGGCAAGGTTATCATACCTTAAAGACCGAAGTTAGATAATTATGTTAGCTTTTGGTGTCTTGCCGTACAAATTTTCTCCCGATCCAGGCTGGAAGTATTAGAACGCCGGCAATGAGGAAAGGATAATATGAAATCACTCTCCATATCACCGCCATTGCAAGGGAAACTCCGTTCGCATGAATTTCATCTACGGGTATCAGATCTGAAAGATATCTGCCAAGTATTACTTCGGCAAAGCCCGCTCCTCCTGGTGTGGGACTGATTATCATCATTATCCAAAGCACAAGCTGCCTGGAAAAAATAAGCAGATGTTCGCTGATCCTGAAAAATGCAAGCAGTATTGCGTTTACAAGCAGGTACCTCACTGTCCATGTCACGAAGGTGTAAGACAATGACTTCCACCAGAACATGCTTGATTTTTCTTTCAACTCATTCGATGTGAGCACGATATCGTCGCCCGCCTTGACTGCAGAATTTTTCCACCTTCTGAGGAAAGGAAGCCTGAAGATGCCGATTATTGCCTTTTTTATTGCCTCAGGCCTGAAGAACAGTCCGTAGCCAACGATCACCACCCAGGCAAGGATGATTGCATATCCGGCTATCGCAACAAAAACAAGGTTGTCCATGAGCACCTTGCCTGTGCCCTGAAGTGATGTAACGAATATAGGTTCCCACCCGGTGAGTATCACCACGACAGGGAACATGACCACAAAATACAATTCATCCAGGAAAGATGTCACAAGTACTATTGATGTGCTTCTCCCGGTGCTAATGCCTTCCTTATGCAGAAAGATCACGGCAAAGGCAGTTCCACCGACGGTTGAAGGAGTCACAGCCGAGGTAAACTCCCACAGCATGATGATCCTGAACGACTGCAGCCAGGTGAGCTTATCGTCTGAAAGCACCTTTATCCTTGCCATGTAGGAGAAGGTCCTCAGAAGAATGAAGAGGATGGCAACCGTCAGCCAGAAAACAGATCTCCAGGTAAAAGTTATCTCTTTCAGGATGCTGACATTGATATCTTTGACAATGAACCATACAACAACACCGAGACCGATCAGTATCGGAAGCACTATCTTTCCGGGACGCAGCTTTTTCAGAAGCTCGTAATGCCCGTCGTTTATGGGGTGTGCTTCATTCATTCAATATGGGAATGACAACATTCTTTTCAAGCTTTGCCTCACCTGAAGGCCTTGGTATTTCAACTCCTGAAGGTACAGCTGGCCCAAATTCAGGGAAGCCGTCGGGATACCAGTGGAAGGGTTGCATCCTCACCTCCCTCGACCATCCTTCAGCGGAATCTCTTTTTGAATGGTAGACTATCCAGTCCTCTTTGCCATCTGGCGATTTGGTGAAAGAGCAATGTCCCACACCATAAGGTCCGGTGAAAACAGGGCCTTTCTTCATCCAGTTTTC
>JBLNAO010000275.1:0-6717 GCA_050259395.1 Chloroflexota bacterium | reverse complement strand
CGGGACAGGTGTTCTCAACAAATATTGCAGCTGCCACATCTTATTTATGGGAAGTCACGGGCGGGGGAACAATTAATGGCAGCAGCACAAATGCTACAGTGAGCACAACGTGGAGCAGCCCAGGTACAATCAAGGTTACCTGCACCAAAGACGGATGCACAAATACAAGCCTGGCATTATCCGTCAACGTGAACCCGGCACCATCTGAAACAATAAGCGGACCTGCTTCTGTGTGCCTTAATTCTCCAGGCAAGGTTTATTCAATTAGCGGCGGAATGACTTCATATTTGTGGTCAGTCTCTGCAGGAGGAACAATCAACTCATCAACTGACGGAAGTTTAATCTCAGTAACATGGGGTACGACAGGCCCGCAAACTGTATCGGTGAATTATACAAACCCGGCAGGTTGTAACGCAACACCGGTTTACAATGTGACAGTCCGACCGCTACCTTCACCGGGTTTATCCCCTGCTGTTGCAGCAGTTCCAAGGATCAATGATGCCGTCACTTACTCCACCGAAGGCTCAGCAGGCTTCAGTGCATGGTCGTGGCAGGTATCCGCCGGCGGATCAGGAACTTCAACTACAAATACGATTAATGTAGTCTGGAATTCAACAGGTGCCCAGACTGTTAAAGTGAATTATCTCGATGCATATAACTGTACTGCTGCATCACCCACAAATCTCGATGTAATCGTTAAGCCCCTGCCATCTGTAACCGGGTTGACAATCAGCTACACATATCCTTCCGTGGGAACTGCCATGGAAGCGGTTTATGATTATCATGACGGTATTTCTTCAACAACAGTTTGTACAGGATGCACTTACCAGTGGTACAGGAATAATGTCTCAATCGATGGTGCAACAGCCAAAAGCTACACGCCGGTTACAGCGGATGCTGATAAGACATTGACAGTACGTGTTACACCTGTTTCATCAGAAGGAGTGCTCCCGCCATATACAGGAGACGCGGTAACCAGCAACCCTACAGAGATTATTGAAGACCTGTCTGCCGGTGTGCCCGTTGCCTCGCAGGTTTGCATTGAAGGGATAAGGCAGGTTGGAAGTATTTTGAAAGGTAAATATATATACACTTACCCGCGGGCGGAAGGTGCATCTCATTTCAAGTGGTTCAGGACTGATAATTCAGGAATCATTCCTGTAATAACTGAAATCGGGACGTTAAAGGAGTACTCCCTGAAAAGTGAAGACCTTGAAGAAGATATCGAAATATCTTTTTCAGTTAAACCTATTTCTTCCAACAAGTCACCGGTTGAAGGCATCTGGACAAACAGCGCAGACCTTGCCAGGATAATAAATCTGAAGACAGATTACAGTATTACAGACCCCGATGTTCCACTAGTCCAGAATGTGGGGGCCGGAAGCTTTTCAGGCTCCGGTGTATCGGGCAATATAACATCAGGTTATGTGTTCAGCCCATCCATTGCAGGAGCCGGCTTGCACCCTGTAAATTATATTCTGTTCTATGATTACACAGCTGAACACAGCTGTTCACAGCGCGCTCCGTACGAAGTTAACGTTGACCCGGCTATTCCTGTTTTCAGTGCTGTGAACTCCAGGTATTGCAGTGATGGCGGAGAGTTTACGGTTACCGTTACAAATATCAAGGTTGAATCTTTAAATAATGATTTTCAGCTTAAAGGACCTTCCGGTGTTTACACTGATGATAAGACGGTTCAATTTTTTGATTATTTGAATAATACCGCTTCGAGAACGGATTATATAACTATCAATCCTGCCGGACTCGTACCAGGAGATCATTTATTAACTTATTCGTACAGGATTAAGAAGGAGGTAACAATATCTTTGCCACCATTTTACCTACCACGTGTATTGGTTTATTATCTCACCTATTCAAAAGAGGTCAACTTTTACATTGATAAGGTCAGTACGGAGATGAAGCTCCTGGGCCTGGATGATGCCTATTGTGTGAACGCCGGTCAGAAATACTTATCCGTGGAAGGAGTATATCCCCTTGGCGGAACCGGTACCTGGACTGGCACCCTTATTAAACCGGTACCCGACAACCTGTCAGCATATATAGATCCGGCACGTGGCACCCCCGGTACCAAATATACACTTACATACCAGTACATGTCTCCGCTTCTGTGTCCCGGGCAGATCATTACAAGGGAAGTTACGGTTAAACCGTTGCCGGATCCTTCGTTTGCCATTGATCCGACATTCAATGTTACAGGCGAGCCGGAGAAGATGTTGCCGGTTACAGGCGGTGGAGTCTTCAGTGGAAAAGGTGTCTCCGGGGATCTCTTCATTCCCTCTGTAGCGGATGTGGGTTCACATACAATAACCTATGTTGCCACGGCAAACAGCTGTGTTGATTCTGCCAAAACCACTGTTCAGGTAAGAGCTGCACTGGGATCATTCAGAGGAATCACAGATACGGTTTGTTACAGAAAAGCAAATCTTAACATAAGTATGGTCAACCTGCCTCTGCATGGGATTGATGGAGTAATCAGCTATAATGGATTCAGCAATTCCAGGAAAACCCTGGCAAACATACCCGGTTCAAAAACTGCTGTATATTCTATTGTGGCAGCCGGCGAAGGTCCTGATACTCTGACCTATTCATACGTTTGGGATGGAGTCAGTTACGATATTAAAAAAATAATCAATATAGATAGTACCGGTACTGCCATTATCTACAACCTTCACCAGGATCAGATGATATGCGATGATGTCGCACCTTTTGAGCTGACCCTGTCAAAGCCCGGCGGCGTATTTGATCCCCACAGTCCGGTCTTCGGAGGATATTTTGATCCTTCAAAGGCAACAATGTCCGACACAGTGAAATATACCTTTACCTCGAAGGCGGGTTGCAGTGTCGATACATCAATTTATGTAAATGTTTACAAGGCTCCGAAAGTCGATTTTATTCCCTATGACATTTGTATTGAGGATGACACGGATACCCTGATGTTCATGAACAAGACCACATCAGTAAGTCCTGTAGTTAAATGGCAATGGGAGTTCTTTGACGAGGGTAAGATGGCTACTGATTCACTTGAGGAATCCGGTTACCTTTATCTGAAAGGAGGTCTTCAACAGGTCGCACTTACTGCACAAACAGACAAAGGCTGTGTGGTGAGGAAAGAAAAAACGTTCAATATAGGCCGGCGACCTGAGGCTGATTTTTACTGGATGAAAGATTGTTATTATCCCAATGAATCTTTGCTTCTTCTTGATGCCACAAAATTCAGCACTCCTCCTAAATCATACAGCTGGAAAACTGGCAACAGGGAGTTTGGAACATCCAACAATGCATCCTTACTGAAAACCGATACAGGATTTGTGAGAATTGAATACATAGTCAGGACCGATTATTATAATTGTCACGACACGGTTGTAAAGAATGTATATATAAGGCCGACGATCGTAATTCCGCCTGACGGCTATTTCCAGGATTTTGAATCGGGAAAAGGTGGCTGGATCAAAGGTGATAATTCGGCAATCTGGTCCTTCGGACTGCCTTCAGGCCAGGAGATAAAATCAGCTTCATCGGGGCAACATGCCTGGTACACGGCTTCAGCCAGGGATGGATCCTCATCTGTTGAATCACCCTGCTTTGATCTGAGCGCTTCATCGAGACCTTCCCTAAAACTCATGATAAGAAAGGATTTTGATAAAGAGCGTGATGGCGTCGTTATGCAATACAGGCTTGGCGATGACCCTGAATGGCGAAATATAGGGAGGACTCTCGAGGACGGAATATCATGGTACAACTCCACTGCCATAAACGGTAAACCCGGGGGGAGCCAGCTTGGCTGGACAACCGCAGGGTCTTCAGATGAAAAATACCTTACCGCCATTCATACTCTCGACGAGCTTAAAGGGAATAAGGATGTCAGGTTCAGGTTCGCTTACGGATCCTCGGGTTCATATTCTGAACGAGACGGGTTCGCTTTCGACGACATCTTCATCGGGGAAAGAAGCAGGCAGGTCCTCGTTGAACATTTCACAAGCTATAACGATGTTGTGAGTAACAGGTATAAACCCCTTGTCGATACCATAGCGAACCATCTTGAAGGCGATGTGATCAATATTCAGTATCACTCCGACATGGCGGGAATTGATTCACTCTTTGTTCACAATCCCGGTGAAATCAATGCCCGGACATTATATTACGGTCTTACCAAAGTACCTTATACTTTTGTTGACGGCGGCAATGGTGAAAATCACGCATCAACTTTCGATTACAGGTTAAGCGTTATCGACAGTAATGTGATAATAAAGAGGACGCTTGTGAATTCACCTTTCCGGTTGTACATCGATCCGGTTGTTTCCGGCAGGGTACTTAATATTAAAGGATATATAAAGGCTGTAGAGAACATGCAGGCTGACAACCTGACCCTCTTCCTCGCTGTAACGGAGAAAAAGAATTCAGGCGATTTTGAAGGAGTGCCTTCTTCTGAGACATTCATTAATGTATTCAGGAAGTTCATTCCTGACGCCGGAGGAATACTCCTTAAAACAAGATGGAGTGCAGGAGATTCAATAACTCTGCCTGAAAGGTCATGGATTATTGATAAGGTTCTCAATTCCGCCGACATCGAAATAATTGCTTTTGTGCAGAACACTACCACAACAGAGGTACACCAGGCATTTTCAGTGATTAAGCCCGATATCGTTACTGCTGCTGAGGATCCTTTGCTCAGGGAAGGCAGGTTCTCGCTGTATCCCAATCCAGCGAGCGACAGGATAACAATCGGTTTTCCTGATGTGCTCAGGAACGAAGTGGATATAAAGATTTATAACATCGGGGGAGAGATCATCAGGGAGTACAGGGCCGGAGCAGGCATCTCGGAGTTCACCATCGAAGATCCGGGGCTGAAAGGCGGTATCTACCTTGTGAGGGTATCCAGAGGAATATTTGATCTTGGTTTCAGGAAACTCATTATTACTGAGGATTAATTCAGGGGCAGGTTCCGCTGAAATTAAATTTTCGAAACTGCAGGGACAGGTCTCAGACCTGTTCCTGCATCGCCATAACCATAATTCGTAAGTTTTTTTATCTTTGCAGCCTGTTATGAAGACCCGAACAAGGGTCATTCAATTATGTTTATCAGGTAAATATAAATTTCAACATGAAGAATAAGAAGGCCTTTTTGATGATCCTCGACGGTTGGGGTATAGGTGATGGTTCAAAAGCTGACGTTATCAGCCAGGTGCCTACTCCGAACATGACTTACTTCAAACAGAATTATCCCAATTCCCGCTTGCAGGCATCCGGTGAAAATGTAGGCCTTCCCGATGGACAGATGGGAAACTCTGAAGTGGGCCATATGAATCTCGGAGCAGGAAGGATCATCTACCAGGACCTTGTAAAAATAAACAACGAATGCAAAACAGGCCAGATTAAAAAGAACAAGGTTCTTGTCGATGCGTTCAGCTATGCCCGCGATAAAAACAAGCAGGTGCATTTCATGGGCCTTCTTTCAGATGGCGGAGTGCATTCGCTCGACAAGCATCTGTATTCCCTTTGCGACATGACGGGTGAGTATGGCATAAAGAACGTATTCATTCATGGTTTTGGCGATGGAAGGGATACCGATCCCAGGAGCGGTCTCGGTTACATGAAAAATCTCATCGATCATCTTAAAAAATCAAACGGCATGGTTGCATCATTTATCGGAAGGTATTATGCAATGGACCGCGACAAAAGATGGGAGAGGATAAAGGAAGCTTATGAACTTCTTGTAAATGGCACCGGTACTCCGGCAACAAACGTCCTCGATGCCATTCAAAAATCGTATGATGAAGGGGTCACTGATGAATTCATGAAACCTATTGTCGTTACAGACCAGGCTGGAAATGCAGTCGGAAAAATAGAGGAAGGTGATGTTATCGTCTTCTTTAATTTCAGGAACGACAGGGCAAAGGAACTCACTATGGTTCTTACACAGAAGGATATGCCGGAATGCGGCATGAAGACAATTCCTGCACTTTATTATTGCACAATGACTCCTTACGATGCTACCTTCAAAGGACTGCATATCATTTACCCCAAAGAAAATGCCGATAACACTATTGGCGAAGTGCTCGCAAGAGCAGGTAAGCATCAGCTCAGAATAGCAGAGACAGAAAAATATGCTCATGTTACATTCTTCTTTTCCGGAGGAAGGGAAGACAGGTTCGAGAATGAGGAAAGGGTCCTGATCCCTTCTCCAAAGGTTGCAACATATGACCTGAAACCCGAGATGAGCGCTTATGAAGTGAAGGATGCCGTTATCAAGGAGATAGAATCAGGAAAGTTCGATTTCATCTGCCTGAACTTCGCGAATGGCGACATGGTTGGACATACAGGTGTCTACGAGGCCATTGAGAAAGCGGTCATGACAGTTGACGAATGTGCCGGGGAAGTTATAAAGGCAGCACGGAATAACGGGTTTGATGTAATGATAATTGCCGACCACGGCAACGCCGATAACGCTGTAAACGAAGACGGTTCACCAAATACTGCCCATTCGCTTAATCCTGTTCCATGCATCCTTGTCACTGACGACTACAAACATGTCAATGACGGCATACTTGCAGATGTTGCACCGACGCTCCTCACAATTATGGGTGTTGAGATACCGGCAGCGATGACAGGAAAGGTATTGGTGTAATTTTCAAATTGAACCTGGGTGCTGAGGATAGACGATACAATATTCAGTTTAGACATACTTGAAAAAAAATT
>JBLNAO010000274.1:0-18941 GCA_050259395.1 Chloroflexota bacterium | reverse complement strand
ACCGGGGCTATTATGAGGTCAGGCTTATTGAGCTTATAACATGAAGCAATTGTCTCCAGCCACAACGATGACGGTGAGCAATCGACATCGGTTGTCACTATCAACCCGCCTTTGGCACATTCGATTCCTGTTCTGAGAGCCTGCTTCTTGCCTGTGCCCTCGTTGCTGAGTATGCTGAGATTGAGATGATAACTATAGCTGCGTGCAGCTTCAATAGTCTTGTCGGTCGAATGATCATCGACGATTATCACTTCGAAAAGATGAAGCGTGTATCTCTGCTTAGAAAGACCGACAAGGAGATCGGGCAGGTAATCCTGCCCGTTTTTGCATGCAACCACCACTGAGATAAAAATCGAAGGTTCCGGGGCAGGTTTAAAGGGCGTTAACCGGAGGAGGTGCCTGTAAATATCAAGCAGGAGAACGAAGTAGGGAAGCGTCAATATCGGGAGATACCAGTACGGCAAGGCGATGTTTATTTGTCCATAAATCACTCACAAGGGGGCACGGCTACTTCAGCCACTCGTACATTTTGTAATGTTTCGATTCCATACCCAGGGCTTCATAGGTTTGCTGGGCGGTGTAGTTTGCCGTTTCGACATATAGCCTCAATCCTGCAACTCCCTGTTTCTCAGCTTCATTCTTTATTCGAAGATACATGCCCCTGAAGATTCCCTGGCGCCTGAGAGCCGGAAGCACATAAACGGACTGGAACCACCAGACATTTGAATTACGCCAGTCGCTCCATTCATAGGTGATCAGCAAAGATGCAATTACGAATCCTTCATCTTCCGCAACCCAGTACTGTCCGCAGTTAATGTTCGTGAAAACGGCATGAACCCCCTTCCTCAGGATATCCGGATCGAGCGTTATCCTTTCGGTCTCCCATGCCATCTTCTGCTGAAAATCTATTATCGTTTCAGCATCCGAGGGTTTGGCTTTACGTATGTTGATCATAGTTCCAGGTAGTTTCAAATTTTAAAAACCGATAATAAATTTCCTTTCTCCTACTTGTACTCTTCCCAGCTCTTTATTGCCAGGTCGTCGATGCTGAGCTTGCAGAAAGCAAGTATGAAAGCGCTTGCAAGCCTTGCATTTGTGATCAGTGGCACATTGAAGTCAACGGCGCTGCGGCGGATCATATAGTCATTATTAAGTTCGTTGGCGCTGAGATCCTTTGGTATGTTAACTACGAGGTCAACCTGCCGGGTCTTGATGAGCTCTATAGTGTTCGGCGATTTATTTTCATCAGGCCAATAAGCAACTTCTGCATCAACGCCTGCATTCTGTAGGAATTGCTGCGTGCCCCTTGTTGCATAGAGCTTGTGCCCTTTTTCCCTGAGGGCTTTGGCGCTGTTCAGCAATTCAACCTTTGACCTGGCAGGCCCGGTTGAAAGCAGAATGCTTCCTTTGGGGACCCTGTAACCTACCGAGAACATTGCCTTCAGAATGGCTTCATAGAAGCCTTCGCCTATGCAGCCCACTTCGCCTGTCGATGCCATATCCACTCCAAGCACCGGGTCTGCTTTGGCCAGTCGCGAGAAGCTGAACTGCGGGGCTTTCACACCTACATAATCGAGATCGAAGAGATGCTTTTCAGGTTTGGTGACCGGTAAGCCAAGCATCACCTTTGTTGCAAGCTCTATCAGGTTTGATTTGAGAACTTTTGAGACAAACGGCATGCTGCGGCTGGCGCGCAGGTTGCACTCGATAACCTTTATATCGTTGTCCTTGGCAAGGAACTGTATGTTGAAAGGCCCTGAAATGTTCAGCTCCTTTGCAATCTGCCTCGAGATCCTTTTTATTCTTCTGGCCGTCTCGAAATAAATCTTCTGGGCAGGAAATACCATTGTTGCATCACCTGAATGCACACCGGCGAACTCGACATGCTCGCTGATTGCATAGGCAAGAAGTTCCCCTTCCCTGCCAACGGCGTCGATCTCTATCTCCTTGGCGTTCTCGATAAATTCGGAAACAACAACAGGATATTGCTTTGAGACTTTTGCTGCCAGCTCAAGGTAATGAGTGAGCTCCGTTCTGTTCGAAACAACGTTCATAGCTGCGCCCGACAAGACATATGAAGGCCTGATCAGTACAGGGAAGCCGATACGGTCTGTAAATTCGAATATGTCATCCACTGACGACAGCTCCTTCCAGCGTGGCTGATCGACCTTCAGATAGTCGAGCATCTCAGAGAATTTGTGCCTGTTCTCTGCACGGTCGATGGAGATTGGTGATGTTCCCAGTACGGGAATATTCTGTTTGAAAAGCCTCATTGCGAGGTTGTTCGGAATCTGACCACCAACGGAAACAATCACGCCCATGGGGTTTTCGAATTCAATTATATCGAGGACCCTTTCAAACGTGAGCTCGTCAAAATAAAGCCTGTCGCAGGTGTCATAATCAGTGCTTACCGTTTCGGGGTTGTAATTGATCATCACGGCTCGGAATCCTTCCTTCCTGATTGTGTCAATGGCGTTGACCGAGCACCAGTCGAACTCAACGCTCGAGCCTATCCTGTAGGCTCCTGAGCCGAGGACTATAACAGATTTTTTATCATTCTCGCACTGTATGTCATGCTCCGATCCGCTGTAGGTGAGGTAAAGATAATTTGTCTTTGCAGGGTACTCGGCAGCAAGGGTATCGATCTGCTTGACATAGGGGATTATTCCATGTGATTTCCTGAATTCCCTTACTTTCATCAGATCGTCGTTGATAGTCGGAGGGGTTGATTTCAGGATATGCCTGGCAATCTGGAAGTCACTGAATCCATTAATCTTGGAATGGGACAGGAGGTCAGCCGGTACACTCTCTAGAGAACTGTATTCCGAAAGCTGATCCTTGATGTTAATGATATTCTTCAGTTTGTACAGGAACCACTTGTCGATTTTCGTGAGCTCATAGATCCTGTCGATTGTCATCCCGCTTTCGAGGGCTTCGGCAATTGAAAAGATCCTCATGTCGGTGGGTTCAGCCAGCTCTCTTTCAATGTCTTCGAATGAAAGCTCGCGGTTGCCAGTGAAGCCGTGCATTCCCTGGCCTATCATCCGGAGGCCTTTCTGGATGACCTCCTCGAATGTCCTGCCGATTGCCATAACCTCGCCTACACTCTTCATGCTGCTTCCGATGGTGTGCGAAACGCCATGGAATTTATTGAGGTCCCAGCGGGGGATCTTGCATACTATATAGTCAAGAGCCGGTTCGAAGCAGGCTGTCGTATTACGGGTAACTGAGTTTTTGAGTTGATGAAGTCCATATCCAAGTCCGAGCTTTGCCGCAATAAATGCCAGCGGATATCCTGTGGCCTTTGATGCCAGGGCGCTGGAACGGGAGAGCCTGGCATTTACTTCTATCACACGATAGTCCTCCGAATCGGGTGACAGTGCATATTGCACATTGCATTCCCCGACTATGCCTATATGTCTTATTATCCTTATTGCAAGCTCACGCAGCTTGTGGTACTCGCTGTTTGTAAGGGTCTGTGAAGGAGCGACGACGATGCTCTCACCGGTATGTATGCCCAGGGGGTCGAAGTTCTCCATGTTGCAAACGGTTATGCAGTTGTCGAACCTGTCGCGGACGACTTCATATTCAACTTCCTTCCATCCTTTTAGGGATTCTTCGACAAGTATCTGGTTGGTGTACGAAAATGCTTTTGAAGCAAGGGCGTGCAGTTCATCGGGATTAGAAGCAAACCCGCTTCCCTGGCCTCCGAGAGTGTACGCCGCCCTTATGATGACAGGGTATCCGAGCTGTCCTGCCGCTTTTATGGCTTCATCAACACTCAGCACTGCAATGCTGCTCGGTGTCCTGACATCTATCTCATTCAGCTTATTTACGAAAAGCTCCCTGTCCTCTGTATTCATTATGGCTGTTACCGGGGTGCCGAGAACCTTAACATTGTATTTATCAAAAATGCCTTTTCTGAAGAGCTCTGTACCGCAGTTAAGAGCTGTCTGCCCCCCGAATGAGAGGAGAATCCCGTCAGGTTTTTCGCGGGCAATCACCTTCTCTACAAAATAAGGGGTTACCGGAAGGAAGTAAATTCTGTCAGCCAGGTCCTCTGAAGTCTGAACGGTTGCGATATTCGGGTTTATCAGAACAGTCTCGACATTTTCCTCTTTAAGTGCCTTAAGAGCCTGCGAACCAGAATAATCGAATTCGCCAGCTTCACCTATTTTAAGGGCACCTGAACCAAGTATAACAACTTTTCTAACAGTAATTTCCATTTGCAGAATTTGCTGCGAAAATAACATATTTTTTTCATTGGAATTTGTTTTCCTGAAAAAATGAATATATTTGCATCGAAAATGTATAAATATGCAAAAAACAAAGAGGCTTCTGGTAATTGAAAAGATAATTACCGATGAAAACATCTCCTCGCAGGAGGAGCTTCTCAAGAAGCTGAAAGGCAAAGGAGTTGCCTGCACCCAGGCAACCCTTTCGCGCAACCTTCGCCAGCTTGGTGTCGGGCGCGTGGCCGACGGATCCGGAAGGTACCGTTATATGCTCCCCGACAGTGCAAGGAACAATGTGAACCCGAATATAGGAAAAAGCCTTTTGCCTGTGATCCTCGATATTGTGGATTCAAAGGATCTTCTTGTTATCCGCACCTTGCCCGGGAATGCAAGTAATACAGCTTCATTTATCGACACTGCGGCAAGATATGAGATTGCCGGCACAATCGCAGGGGATGATACAATATTGGTTATCCCGAGGTCCGGAGTTTCAGTGCCTCAGGTGCATACATGCCTCGAAATGATACTTCCCGGACTGCACGAACAAATCAAAAACAAAAGCAACCTGTAATAATTCAATAATAAACATTTGCAAAATGAAAGAAAAAATTGTGCTGGCTTACAGCGGTGGACTTGATACTTCGGTAATCCTGAAATGGTTGATCGAGAAAGGTTATGACGTTATCGCATTCGTGGCTGACGTGGGACAGGCAGAGGATTTCGACGCATGCAGGACAAAGGCGCTGCAGCTGGGAGCTTCCAAGGTCATAATTTCTGACCTGAAAAAGGAATTTATAACAGATTATGTCTTCAAGGCAATAATGGGGAATGCCATCTACGAAGACAGGTATCTGCTCGGAACGGCCCTGGCAAGGCCCCTGATCGCCAAAAAGCAGATCGAGGTCGCAAAGGCCGAAGGTGCATCTGCAGTAGCTCACGGAGCCACCGGAAAAGGAAATGACCAGGTGAGGTTTGAACTCTGCTATTATGCTCTCATGCCCGGGGTGAAAGTTATTGCTCCATGGAAAGACAGGGAATTCCTCTCAACTTTCCAGGGAAGGACCGACCTTCTCAAATATGCATCCGAAAAAAAGATACCGGTAAAAGCAAGTATCGCAAAACCATACAGTGAAGATGATAACCTGATGCATATCAGTCATGAAGCCGGCGTGCTCGAGGATCCAATGTACGCTGCCAACAGCAGCATGCTCGAGAAGATGGTGATGCCGCAGGATGCCCCGGATAAAGAGACAAAAATAGTTATACATTTTAAAAACGGGATCCCTGTTAAGCTCGTGAACAAGGATGACGGTACAGTGAAGGAAGACGCTTACGATCTTTACGTTTATCTGAATGAACTCGCAGGCAAGAACGGTATCGGTCTCCTCGATATGGTGGAGAACAGGTTTGTGGGAATCAAATCGAGAGGCGTTTATGAAACACCGGCAGCAACGGTTCTGCACATTGCCCACAAGGACATTGAAGGAATAGCCATGGACAGGGAGGTGATGAGGCTCGTAAGCATGCTTACTCCCAAATTCGCAGAAATTATTTATTATGGTTTCTGGTTCAGTCCCGAAATGGACTTCCTGATGGCTGCAATCGAGAAAAGCCAGGAGCTTATCGACGGCAGTGTTCATCTATGCCTCTATAAAGGTAATGTGCTGATCGAAGGCCGTGAATCACCCTCTTCACTCTACAACAAAAAGCTGTCGAGCATGGATATTGAAGGAGGATTCGATCAGACAGACAGCCGCGGATTTATCAGGATCAACGCAATCCGTTTGATGGCACACAGGGCAATTATCGAAGCGAATAAATAAGCGACTCACGACTCACAACTATGAAACTATGGGAGAAGGGGATTAACCCCGAACCTGCCATCATTGAATTTACGGCAGGAAAAGACAGAAAAACCGATGTTGCCCTTACAAAATGGGACATTGTAGGCTCCATGGCGCATGTGATAATGCTTCATGATGTAGGCCTGATCTCGATAGAGGAAAGGAACGATCTCATTAAAGGATTACATTCCCTTTTCATACTCGATGAAGGAGGAAACCTGAAGATCGAGGAGGACATGGAAGACATTCATTCCCAGATCGAAAAGGAGATGTCATCGATACTCGGAACAACCGGGAAAAAGATCCATACCGGACGCTCCAGGAACGACCAGGTGCTGGTCGACATCAGGCTTTACACAAGGGAAGAGATCGACAGGCTGGCTTTCCAGGTTAAGAGGCTTTTCGACAAGCTTCAGTGCCTGAGCGAGCAGCACAAGGAAGTTCTTCTTCCCGGTTACACTCATATGCAGCCGGGGATGGTGTCCTCCTTCGGACTCTGGTTTGGCGCCTATGCCGAATGCCTTGCTGACGACCTTCTTGTGCTTGCAGGCGCCAGGACAATGAACAACCAGAATCCTCTCGGCACCGCAGCAGGTTATGGTACAACCCTTCCCATTAACAGGCGCTTAACTTCAGATCTGCTCGAATTCGACGATCTTCTTTATAATTCGGCGTATGCCAGCCTCAGCAGGGGAAAAGTTGAAATGGCTGCTGCTTCTGCCCTTGCTTCAGTAGCTCAGACACTGTCAAGGTTTTCGATGGATATCTGCCTGTATATGAGCGCTGAATTCAGGTTTGTTGATTTTCCCGATGAATACGTGACAGGTTCGAGCATTATGCCACAGAAGCGTAACCCCGATGTGTTCGAGCTTATAAGGGCACGATCGAACGTCGTCCAGATGCTTCCGGGCCAGGTTGCAATGCTGACGAGCAACCTTCCGTCCGGCTATAACAGGGACCTTCAGCAGCTCAAAGCACTGATGTTCGATGCTTTTGCAGAGATACATGAATGCATCGAAATCATGATAATGATGCTCAACAACATCAGGGTAAGAAAGAACATAACTGAAAACCCGCTGTACAATAATATTTTCAGCACCGAGGAAGTAAACCGCCTTGTCAAACAGGGCATTCCTTTCAGGGATGCGTATAAGGCTGTTTCGGGAATGGTAAGGAATTCATCGTTCTCAAAAACAACTCTTGCCGATTATGTTCATGAAGGATCGATCGGCAACCTCTGCAACAAAGAAATTGCAGGTATTTTTGAGAATAGGATGGAGGGATTTAAGAATACCTCTGCCGCAGAGCTTGCTGAGAAGATGATGAAGTATGTGAGCAAGGGAGCTTAAGTAGCGTAGAGCGAAGAGCGTAAAGCGTAAAGATCATAAACTCTAAATACTCTAGGCACTCTAGGCACTCTAGGCACTTGTTTTCTGAATATTCTCTATAAACACATCAAACAGGAAGTCAGTGTCTGTGGGGCCGCCTGATGCTTCAGGATGGAATTGGGTTGAGAAGAATGGTTTTGTTAGATGCCTCATTCCCTCATTGGTTTCATCATTGATATTTATGAAAAGCGGTTCCCAGTCTGATGGCAGTGTTTTGTTGTCAACCGCGAAGCCGTGATTCTGTGAGGTTATGTAGGCGTTATCTGTACCGCAGCGAAGAACGGGCTGGTTATGGCTGCGGTGACCGTATTTGAGCTTATAGGTATTTGCCCCTGCCGCAAGAGCCATGAGCTGGTTTCCCAGGCAGATTCCGAAAATGGGTTTGACGCCTGACAATGAACGGCTTATGTTTTCGATTGTTTTATCACACATCTTTGGATCGCCCGGCCCGTTCGTAAGGAACAGCCCATCATATTCTTCATTGTGATAATCATAATCCCACGGCACCCGGATGATTGTTGTGTCGCGTTTCAGCAGGTTCCTTATAATATTGAATTTAACACCGCAGTCAACTAGAAGGATCCTGTATCTGCCGGTGCCGTAAACCTTTTTTTCATGTGTGCTGACTTCAGCAACGAGGTTAACTTTGTTGGGATCGTAAAACTCTGTTGATGACCCCTCTGGCTCAAGCTTGCCAAGCATTGCCCCTTTTTCCCTGATCCTTTTTGTAAGCGCCCTGGTGTCGATTCCGTAAACTCCCGGGATGTTGTTCCTGCTCAGCCAGTCATGAAGGCTCTCAGTTGCATTCCAATGACTGTATTCGAATGAATAATCTGAAACGATAAGTCCCGAGATGTGAATTGACGATGATTCGTAAAACCTGAACAGGTCGTTCTCTTCAGATTTGCCGGGGGCACCATAGTTACCCACTAACGGATAAGTGAGGCACAGGATCTGTCCCCTGTAGGAAGGGTCGGTTAAACTTTCCGGATAGCCTGTCATGGCGGTATTGAATACCACTTCGCCTGCGGCCGGAGCTGAAGATCCGAATGATTTGCCGTAAAAAACAGCTCCATCCTCGAGAGTCAGCTTTACTTTTATGGTGTTTCTCATACTTACCGTGTTTCTGCAAATGCGTTTTTTATCTGATCAAGCGCTTTTAATACAGTTGCTTTTGTTGTTCCGAGATTCATTCTCATGAAACCTTCGCCTCCAGCACCGAAGGTCGACCCTTCATTCAGGCCCACTCCTGCCTTTGTTATAAAAAATTTCTGAAGCTCTTTTCCGGATAAGCCTGTTTTCCTGCAATCGAGCCAGATCATGTATGTTGCTTCAGGATGGACTGGAGAAATTTCAGGAATGAACTGTGAACAATAGTCCTCGACAACCCTGACATTTTCTTTAAGGTAGTTCAGCAGCTCATCGAGCCAACTGTCGCCCAAGCTATAAGCGGCTATGGATGCTATCGTTCCGAAAAGGTTGCCGTTTGTTATGTGGATTTTTTCAGTGATTGCGTTGAATCTTTTTCTCAAAGCAGGGTTCTCAATAATGACTGATGAAGTTGACAAACCTGCAAGGTTGAATGTCTTGCTTGGAGCCGTGAGGGTGATTGTTATTTCAGATATTTCCTTCGATAAAGATGCAACAGGCGTGTGTGTGCAGCCCGGAAGAACCAGGTCGGAATGGATCTCATCTGAAATAATTGTCACACCATGCCTGAGGCATATCCCTGCAAGACTTTCCAGCTCTGCTCTTGTCCAGGCACGGCCAACCGGGTTATGAGGGTTAGAGATAAAGATCATCTTTGCACCTTTGTTTGCAAGTGTTTCCAGACCTTCAAAGTCGAATTCCCATTTCCCGTTTTTTTCATTGAGATTGTTATGGAGGAGCTGTCTTCCATGCGCTTCCACAGCCGGGAAAAATGGAAAATATACCGGGGGCTGTACTATAATGCCATCACCGGGTTCGGTGAAAGCAAGAGTGCAGAAATGCAGTGCGGGGACAACTCCTGGGCAGAAGCTTATCCAGTCTTTTTCGATTTGCCAGTCATGTCTTCTCTTTACCCAGCCTGTTATTGAAGAATAGTATTCGGGAGGTCGGAAGGAATAACCGCAGATCTCATGATCAAGCCTGTTCTTTAATGCTGAAATGATAAAATCCGGTGTTTTGAAATCCATGTCTGCAACCCACATCGGGATCACATCTTTCACTCCAAAAACCTCCTCGCGAAGATCATATTTAACGCTGAAGGTTCCTTCCCTTGAAACATGTTCGTCGAAAATTCCGGACATTGAAAAATAATTTATTTCGGGTGGTCAAAGATATACAAAAATTGCTAATGGCTTAGTTAAGCCTTATGTTTGAAACAATAAGGCTTCGTCATCTTACAGATCCGCACATGCACTTTGAAAAATTCTCTGATGTTTCAAATTAGGGAATGACAGCACTTTTATTTAATTAATTTGTTTACTTTTATAGGCTAATTGTAAATCGTATAAAAATTTAAACTGACTGACAATGAAAAAGATTTTTGCAGGTCTGGTTATTTCTTTACTAATCATAGGGATTGCCGGTCTGACTTCCTGCAAGAGCAGGACTGAAAAAGCCCAGGAAGCAGTTGAGCAGGTACAGGTAGATGAGCTTAACAAGGAGATTGAAGAAAACGTTTATCCGCTGCCGACTTCAGCCGAAATTATCAAACTCCTCACCGATCTTGAAGTAGGTTACCAGGTAGGTGTTACCAATTCTGTCGAGAATGTAAAGAAGTACTTCAGCAGTCAACGCAGGGCTATCAACCTTGGTTCTTATGGCGCTGACCTCAGCTATGTTACTCTGTATAACATGCCTCAGGAAGTTATTGATTACCTGAATGCTATCCGTTCCCTTACAAACGAGCTCAACATGTCGAAAATATACAATGAGCAGATTTACGACAGCATCAAGGCTAATGAAGACAAGAAGCAAAAGCTTGTGGATATACTTACCGAAACTTTCAACGACACATACAAATACTTAAGTGACAACAACCAGCAACCGCTTGCCCTCCTGGTTGTCGGAGGAGCCTGGGTTGAAGGAATGTATCTTACAACCAACATTAATGAAGCAGCTTATAACACTGCCAGGATATCAGGTGTGTTGCTCGAGCAGAAGAAATCTTTCGATCGCTTCATTGAGATTACCCAGCCGTATATGTCTGATCAGGGCATAAGCGAATTCGTAAAATCGCTCGATCCGATCAAGGCAGTTTATGCAGGTCTGACAACAAGCCTTACTGAGAAAGATATTGCTGATATCAAAAAGGCGATTGAAGATATCAGAACACAAATGGTGCAATAATTTTTTCGTGAATGACGGACCGCAAAGATTTCGTGAAAGCTTTGCGGTCTTTTTTTTAGTGTTGACTTATGAGGGAATCCGTTCTACTTGCCCTGATCCACATCTTTGCGATTGTTTCAACCGTGAACCCGGCAGGAATATCTTCAAGAGGCAGGAAGATCCTTCGCAGCTATCTCAGGCGCTATCTCAACCGTGAACTTGAAGAAGAGTATTTCTCATTGTTTGAGAACAACCTCGAATTTTATTCCAACGAACTTAAAAGCGTCGATAAAACGGAACTTTCGGATGAGGATTCCCTTATCTCCTTCCAGATTACCAATATTTGCCGGCAGATAAAGAAGGGACTATTTCTCGAGGAAAGAATGGTCGTGTTCCTGCAGTTGATAGAATTTGCCTTTGAGGATGGCATGATGTCGCAGCAGGAGAAGACCATTATCGATATAGTATCCAGAACATTCAATATCTCCAGGAAGGAATACGACAATGCCACTTCCTTCATGATTGGAAGATCGTATGATGAAGTTACGCCCGATTGCCTTCTGATGATCGAAGGTGACGGTCAGGATTCTTCTCTCGAGGGCGTTTACAAGAACTACGACCAGTGGAGACACATGAAGGTAAAAGGCTTCAAAGGCAACATGGCCGTGCTCCATATCGAAAGTACAGGAACGCTGCTTTTTGTCTACGATGGTCCGATGGTGCTCTATTTCAAAGGCCGGGATATTATTGCCTTCAGACCTTACCTGCTTGAACGGGGGGTGAATATCAAAGGTCAGGGTATCGATCCGATTTATTATTCTAAGATCTTCAAGAAATTCCTCTCCGCAAGGTTTCCTCAAAAGGTGGTTTTCGAAGGACATGATGTGGAATACCTTTTCAAGAATTCCGGAAACGGGGTTCAGAAAATGAACTTCAGGGTTGAATCGGGAAATCTTATTGGAATCATGGGTGGCAGCGGCGTGGGAAAAACCACCATGATAAACCTGCTTCACGGCAAGATTAAACCCTCGGAGGGTCATTTGTATATTAATGGTTATGAGATAAATGAGGACTCGGAAGAGCTTACCGGGCTGATTGGTTTTGTACCGCAGGACGACATGCTTATCGAGGAGCTGACAGTGTACCAGAACCTTTATTTCAACGCCAGACTGTGCTTCGGAGAATATACTGAAGAACAGATCATGAAGACAGTCGATGATGTCCTTATCAAGCTCGATCTTTACGATATTAAAGATCTGCAGGTTGGCGACATAATGAATAAAAAAGTGAGCGGCGGCCAGAGGAAACGCCTGAATATAGGTCTCGAGCTCATGAGGGAACCTTCAGTTCTTTTCGTCGATGAACCGACGTCAGGTCTCTCTTCCTTCGATTCCGAAAAAGTGATGACCATTCTGCGCGACATGTCCCTGAGTGGCAAAATGGTGTTTTGCAACATACATCAGCCCTCATCGGATATTCTCAAGATGTTCGACCGGTTGTGGCTTCTCGATAAAGGAGGGTACATGGTCTATGACGGCGACCCGGTGGAGGCCCTTGTCTATTTCAAGACTGAAACTTCGCAGGCGAATGCGGCTGAGAGCGAATGTCCCAGTTGCGGTAATGTTGAGACAGACAATATACTTCATATACTTGAAGTAAAGGTAATCGACAATTCAGGATACCCGGGGAAAGACAGGCAGGTAAGCCCCAGGGAGTGGTACGAGAAATACCGGAAGAAGATGATGCCGGGATTCAAAAAGCAGCCTGAAAAGTCACCTGTTCCGCCCAGCAATTTCAAAATACCCGAAAGAGTCGCGCAAATCAGGATCTTCATACAGAGGAACCTTACCAGGAAGCTTGCCGATAAGCAGTATATGTTCATAAACCTGCTTGAAGCGCCTTTGCTTGCATTCATTCTCGGATACATATCGAAGTTTACTGATAACAGCGCATATTCGTTTGAGCAGAACAAGAACTATACTGTTTTCCTGTTCATGTCGATCGTCGTTGCACTGTTCATGGGCCTGACTGTAAGTGCCGAGGAGATTTTCAGAGACCGTAAGCTGCTCGAGAGGGAAAAATTCCTGAACCTGAGCCGGCTCAGCTATCTAGTTTCAAAGATCAATTTCCTTTTCGCTCTGTCAGCCATACAGACACTTACTTTCGTTGTTGTGTCGAGCTACATACTCGAAGTGAGAGGAATGCTTTTCCAGCAATGGATAGTTTTGTTCTCGACAGCATGTTTTGGCAATATTCTCGGTCTGAACGTTTCAGCCGGCATGAGAACAGCTGTGAGCATTTACATCCTGATTCCCCTGATCCTTGTTCCCCAGCTTCTGCTTGGAGGAGCCATGATCAAGTTTGACGATCTTCACAGGTCAATAACAAAGAAAGTTTATGTTCCGGTTGTTGGTGATATAATGGTTACAAGGTGGGCACATGAGGCGCTTTGCGTTGAACAGTTCAAGAGGAACAGGTTCGAAAAACCATTCTTCAGGTACGACATGGATATTAGCCAGAATGACTGGTATGCAGCCTTCCTGATTCCAAACCTTCGCGTTACAGCAGATGAACTTGTTAAAGCTAAAAATGATCCGAACCGCATAGCCTTTACAGAAGATAATTTTGAGAAGCTGAACTACCATCTCGACGAATTATCCGAATATTCCGGGACTGTACCCGGTAATTGGATAAACAATGTGAATGCCTCCGGTTATAATGAATACACCTCAAGTGAGGTAAAGATATACCTCGACAGCCTTAAGAATATTTTCAGGCAGACGAGCCGGACTATGACATCAAGGAAAGATTCGCTTTATAAAGCAATTTCTGAAAGGATGGGGGAGGATCAATTTATCGGGCTCAGATCGAAAAATTATAACGAAAATCTTGCTAACATAGTTCTTAACAGGCTTGGAACCAATAAAATATATGATGCAGGCGACAAGCTGATACAAAAGGCAGACCCGGTCTTCATGAGGCCGGGCTCGAAATGGGGAAGGGCCCATTTCTTCGCTCCTTACAAACAGATTGGATCAATGAAAATCGATACACTGATCTTCAACATCGCGGCAATCTGGCTTATGACTATCATATTCTTCGTTACCTTATATTATAACCTGCTGAAAAAATTTATACGCTTTCTTGAATCCCTTAACATCCCGATACTAAAACGCTTCGGAAGGGAGTTCTTACCCTTTTGAGGATAATTATGAAAGTTCAACCTAAAAAAAACCTCGGCCAGCATTTCCTGAAAGATTCCGGAATTGCCCGTAAGATAGCAGCAACGCTTACCGGTGAAGGTTATGATGCGGTTCTTGAAATAGGTCCGGGAATGGGAATGCTGACGGCATTTTTGCAGGAGAGAGGATTCAATGATTTCAGGGTTATTGAGATTGACAATGAATCAGTCCATTACCTGAGGGAGCATTTTCCGGGCCTGGCTATCATTCCAGGGGATTTTCTTACAATGGATCTTGTTTCGTTATTCCCCGGTAAAATGGCAGTAATTGGCAACTTCCCGTACAATATTTCATCGCAGATATTCTTCAGGGTGCTGGATTACCGTGATAAAATCATCGAAGTTGCAGGAATGCTTCAGCGCGAGGTAGCCGAGAGGATCTGTGCGGGTCCGGGCTCAAAAACATACGGGATATTAAGCGTGTTGCTTCAGGCTTACTACAGTGCTGAATATCTTTTCACCGTACCGGAACATGTTTTCTCGCCTCCGCCAAAGGTTAAATCCGGGGTTCTCAGGCTTAAAAGGAACGAAGTCAGGGAGCTTGGATGCGATGAGAAGCTTTTCCTGAGAGTGGTGAAGGCATCATTTAACCAAAGGAGGAAAACATTGAGGAATTCCATTAAATCGGCCTTCGAGTTAAAACGTGATGATTATCCTGATTTCCACCTCAGGCCAGAACAGCTTTCTGTTGCACAGTTTGTGAACCTCACATGCTGGGTTGCAGAGAACAGGATTTCAGAATGAGTACCCGATAGCTTCCACAGGATCCATCTTGGAAGCAGCGTAGGCAGGGGCGTAACCGGCAACTACTCCTATGACTCCTGAGATGAATATTGCCAGGAAGAAATTGCTGAATGTCAGGTGCATGTTGAGTTCATATACGTAATTTACACCCACGGTGCCAATGAAAATCAGTATAAGCCCGATAAGGCCCCCGGCAATGGAGAGAAGCACTGATTCTATCAGAAACTGTTGAAGTATAAAAGCTCTTTTTGCTCCGAGGGCTTTCTGGATTCCAATGATATTGGTACGTTCACGGACAGAAACGAACATGATATTTGCGATTCCGAACCCCCCGACGAGTATTGCAAAGCCACCAATAACCCAGCCGCCGAGGTTGATTCCGGCGAAAACTGCATCGAAGCCCTGCGAGAGAAGGCTTGCACGGTTCACTGAGAAATTATTCACTTCACCGGGCTGCAATCTTCTTGATGCCCGCATTATCATAACAGCTTCATCAGTAAGCTCCTGTATGTTCACTTCAGGTTTCCCGCGTATCATCAGCTGTGATTCCATGAACCTGTTGCGCACATTAATGAATGTTTTGGCATAAGTGTATGGTATCACTGCAACCTCATCCATTCCGCTGTCGCTTATTCCACCCTTGCCTTCCTTCTTGAGTACTCCGATAACTGTTGCACGAAAGCCTGAAACTGTAATTGACATCCCAATGGGGTTCCTGTCCTCGAAAAGCCTGCTTGCAACCTCAGAGCCGATTATAACGACATTCTTTGCTGTTGTAATTTCGAACGGAGAGAAATATCTTCCCTTCTCAACCTCGAAAGATCTTACCTTTTCAAAATTCTCGGTGACCGCAATCGTGGTGATGTTGGTGGAGTTGCTTTTGTATCTTAACGGTGTGCGTTGGTAAACGACCAGGCATGAAGCATCCGACCTTGCTGATTTTCTGACGATGGCTTTATATTCATCCTCAGAAGGGGGAGGCCACCTTATAATATCCCACCATGCAAGATTGGGATCGAATGACCATGGCATCTTCTGAATATAAATGACATTGTCACCAAGCGTTGAAATGCTCTCCCGAATGGATTTTTCCATCCAGTCGAGTGCTGTAAACACTGAAATAATCGAAAAAATGCCGATGCTGATCCCAAAAAGGGAAAGAAACGTCCTGAGTCGGTTCACCAGAACCGATTTCACCGCGAAAAGGAAGCTTTCTCTTAACAGCCTGAAAGACATTTTTTTGAAATAAAGATGTCAAATATACTAAAAAATGTGCATGTCCCGTATTCCGGACAATAATCCACTTTTTTAGCGGTTAAAGATATGGCTGGTTTAGGAACTGAAAAGTTATTAACAAATGGCACACGATAATTTTTTGTTACTTAATATCATATATTTTTAAAAATGTTGGGGTTAATAAAAAAATATCTACTTTTAGAGCGCCTTAAAAGGCATCCTGAATCGACCATAATTACCACGCAATGAGTGACAAAAGAATTCAAAGTGCTCTGATTTCCGTATTCTATAAAGACGGATTGGAGGAAATTGTCCGGTTGCTAGATAAGATGGGTGTGAGAATTTTTTCAACGGGAGGCACTTACAACTTTATCACGGAACTTGGAATAAAAGCTGAAAAAGTCGAGGATCTGACCTCTTACCCGTCAATTCTCGGCGGCAGGGTAAAGACCCTTCATCCTTCAGTTTTCGGAGGCATCCTGGCAAGGCGTGAGAACCAGGGTGACCTTAAGCAGCTTAAAGATTACAAAATACCTGAAATAGACCTTGTAATTGTAGATCTCTATCCATTCGAGGAAACGCTGAAATCTACTGAAAATGAAGCTGATATAATAGAAAAGATCGATATTGGCGGTATATCTCTTATAAGGGCTGCAGCAAAGAATCATAATGATGTTATTATTGTTTCCGGCAGGGAACAGTATCCTGCATTCATAAATCTTCTCAGGGAAAAGAACGGGGTTACTTCCATGGAAGACCGGAGGCTTTATGCCGCAATGGCTTTCATGACATCATCACATTATGATGCGGCTATTTTCAATTACTTTAACAGGAAAGCGCAGCTACCGGTATTCAGGGAAAGCATCAACCAGTCGTATCCATTGAGGTATGGTGAGAACCCTCATCAGAAAGGTGTATTCTTCGGCGATCCCGATAAGATTTTTGATAAGCTTCACGGCAGGGAAATATCATACAATAACCTGCTCGACCTCGATTCGGCTATTAACCTGATTGATGAATTCAGCGGGACAACATATGTCATTATAAAGCACAACAATGCCTGCGGGGCAGCTTCA
Organism: Chloroflexota bacterium; assembly: GCA_050259395.1. Taxonomy (GTDB): domain Bacteria; phylum Bacteroidota; class Bacteroidia; order Bacteroidales; family VadinHA17; genus LD21. Next base: position 1,862 of record JBLNAO010000274.1, on the reverse strand, counting down.
CGCACCACAGCCATCGATGCCTGGAAAGATGCTCTTGCATGCGATCCGGTATCTGCATTTGGCGGCATAATCGCGACAAATGTCCCGGTTGATGATGCTGTTGCCACGGAGATCGATAAGATATTTTTTGAAATCATTGTCGCTCCCGGATATTCCCCGGAGGCGCTCGAAATACTCAGGCAGAAAAAGAACAGGATCATCCTGGTGAGAAAGCCATTCACCCCTGATAAACATGTTTACAGGTCACTGCTGAATGGCGTTTTGTGGCAGGACAGGGATATGAGCACTGAAAAGGCCGGTCTCATGAAACCTGTTACAGAAAGAACACCTTCAGCACAGGAGATTGACGATCTTATTTTTGCAAACATAATAGTAAAGCACAGTAAGTCAAATGCAATTGTTCTTGCAAAGAACAGGCAGCTTTGCGCCAGCGGGATAGGACAGACGTCGAGGGTGGATGCTCTGAAACAGGCAGTGGAGAAGGCAAAATCTTTCGGATTCGATCTGAATGGCGCAGTGATGGCGAGCGATGCTTATTTCCCGTTCGCCGACAGTGTCGAGCTGGCACATAAGGCAGGGATTACTGCTGTTGTTCAACCGGGCGGTTCGGTGAGGGATGCCGATTCGGTAAATTATTGTTCAGCCAATGGAATCGCAATGGTATTTACGGGGATAAGACATTTTAAACATTAAAATATTAAAGAATAATTTTCAGATAATGGGTTTATTTTCATTTCTAACACAGGAGATTGCAATTGATCTGGGGACGGCCAACACCATTATAATCAATAATGACAAGATCGTAGTTGATGAGCCTTCGATCGTGGCTATTGACAAAAACACAGGAAAGCTCATAGCGATTGGCGAACTGGCGAGACAGATGCACGGAAAGACGCATGAGAACATCAAGACGATCAGACCCCTGAGGGACGGTGTGATTGCAGATTTCAATGCAGCCGAGCTGATGATAAGGGGGATGATCAAGATGATCAACAAGGGACCCAAACTTTTCAACCCGTCTTTGAAGATGGTTGTATGCATCCCCTCAGGAAGCACCGAAGTGGAAGTACGCGCAGTGCGCGATTCTTCAGAGCATGCAGGCGGACGCGATGTGTACATGATATATGAGCCAATGGCTGCGGCAATAGGCATAGGACTCGATGTCCAGGGACCTGAAGGCTGCATGGTGATCGATATCGGGGGCGGTACAACGGAGATCGCTGTCATAGCTCTCGGTGGTATCGTCTGCAATAAATCGATAAGGATAGCAGGCGACGGATTCACTGCCGACATACAGTCGTACATGAGACATCAGCACAACATCAAGATAGGCGAGAGAACGGCTGAAGACATTAAGATTGCCGTGGGAGCAGCGCTTCCCGACATCGACAATCCCCCGCCTGATTTCATAGTCAGGGGGCCGAACATCATGACTGCCTTGCCTATAGAGATCCCGATATCGTACCAGGAGATTGCTTATTGCCTCGACAAATCACTTTCGAAGGTTGAAGCAGCTCTTCTGAGCGTTCTCGAACAGACGCCACCCGAACTTTATGCCGACATCGTCAACAAGGGTGTTTACCTGGCTGGCGGTGGGGCATTGCTGAGGGGCCTCGACAAACGTCTTTCCGACAAGATCAACATTCATTTCAATGTTGTGGAGGATCCTCTTCATGCAGTTGCTCGCGGAACGGGTGTTGCCCTCAAGAATGTAGATAAATTTCCTTTCCTGATGAGATAAGTACGTGATGAATGAGGAGCCTGCTGAATTTTCTGGCGAGATACAATCATCTGATAATTTTTCTCATACTGGAAAGCATATCTTTCTACTACCTGGCTACAAGGAACAGCTATCATAATAC
>JBLNAO010000273.1:0-2626 GCA_050259395.1 Chloroflexota bacterium | reverse complement strand
GCGATCAGCTCTTTCAGGTTACTTACCCTGTGCTTTTGAATAAGCGAGTAAATAGTGTCGAGACGATCGTTAACAAATGTCAGCCTTCCTGGATCAGCTTCGATTGACGAAGAAAGCCTGTCGACCTCCGAGGCCAGGTCATCGAGTTCGATAAGAGATGATTCAGTCCTTGAAAACAATGATTCGCCTTCCGGCAGGAACGATCTGATCTTTAAGAGATTTGCTTTAATTTCACGAAGCCGGAAAAGCACTGAATCCCCTTCACCCGAGAAAAGTTCAGCTGAGCTGCAGAGGGCCATCCTTATCTCCTCTGAATGCGACAGCATCTCCTGTTCCGTTTCAAGCTCATCCTGTTCACCCTCCTTCAGCTTTGCCTCCATGAGCTGTTGAAGCTGGAACTGGTAATACTCGAGATCGGCCTTGTTTTTATCTGCTCTATCCTTTTCATCGGCATAATCCTTCTTAAGCTTCAGGTAGCCGTTATATGCTTTCCTGTAGGATGTTTTGAGATTGATTGTGCCCGCAAATGAATCTACAAGGTTGAGCTGAAACGAGTTGTCGTTCAGCATCAGGGTCTGATGCTGTGAATGGATGTCAATCAGCCTCTCACCCATTTCCTTCAGGAGGTTGATTGTTACCGGGGTATCGTTAATAAAAGCCCGGGATTTACCGGCAGGGTTTATTTCACGTCTCAGGATGCTGACACTCTCGTAGTCGAGGCCGTTTGTGTCGAAGAAACCTCTGAGGTCGTAATTGTCAATCCTGAAAGTGCCCTCGACGATGCATTTCTCATTCTTGTCAAGAAGAACAGCAGTGTCGGCGCGGCTTCCAAGGATCAGCGACAGAGCCCCCAGAAGGATTGATTTGCCGGCACCGGTCTCACCCGTTATTATTGTAAGGCCGTTTTCAAGCTCAATATCGAGCTCTCTAATCAGCGCATAATTCCGGACCGACAGTTTCAACAGCATATGTTGCAGCGATTGTTAGTTGGCAGTGGCAATCCCTTCATACTTCTCTTTGTTGGCAGGATCTATTTCTGTCAGAATCTGCACAACCCTGCTTTTTTCCTCGGGAAAAGCCTCGGCAAATATATTAACGAATTCATCAGCTTTTGCTTCGAGTACGATTTGAACATAATACATGAAAGGATCGGGCTTGCGCCTGTAAACATCCTGGATCATCCTCAGGCTCTCCACCATCCTTGTCCTGGCTTCTGCCACCCTCGATTCCATCCTGTCGAGACCGTTGATATCATAATCATAGATAAACTGTCGCACAGGCTCGTACTCTTTGTCGAGAATGTTTTTTACTAGCCAGTACCTGTTCCGGTTCCTTGAAGCGTCGTATGGTTTCCAGCCCTGCTCGGGTGCGTTCTGAGCATTGTTTACAATTTTTTCGGCAACCTGGAAATACTCCGTTCCGCCAAGAGGGGAGAATGAATCATAATCAAAGCCGATTATAATATAGGCGTAATAGGCAAGAACTGATACGAGGTTCGACCGGTGAGTGCCGGGATCGAATTCAAGGGGCTGAAATTCCACATACCTGAACCTGAAGCTGTTATCCACAAAGTTCAGCATCGTTGAATTGTATGTTGTATTGTAAACCGGCCTCCTGAGCTGAACCTGGATTGTCCCGTTGAATTCATCCGACGAGATCTGGTCGTTGAGAGTGATCAGAATGTTGCAGTCGATCCTTTCGGCATAGCTGAATACATGGTTTGTCCAGACTGTGTTGTTCATGAATTCATAGATATCCCTCTGCATGGTTTCGAAGACCTGGCGGTTCGAGCCCTGGATACGCTGTGCAGATATCTGGACATTGCAATTCAGCTCCTGCGACCATGATTTAACAGGAATCATAATCATCAGGATAATAAACTGGATCTTAATGAATTGCAGAAATCCTTTCATGATAAATTCTTTGTCATCAAAATAATCCGGTCGAGAATATCCTTCGCCACCTCTGTTTTTGATTTCAACTCAAATTTATCAATATTATTGTTTCTGTCAATTATGGTTATGCGGTTTGTGTCGTGACCGAACCCTGCCCCTTTTTCGCTGAGGGTATTAAGAACAATCATATCCATGTTCTTCTTCCTCAGTTTTTCGGCTGCTTCCTTAACTCCATCGCTGGTTTCAAGAGCAAAGCCGACGATGAACTGTCCTTTCTTCCTGGTCCTGCCAAGTTCCGAAGCAATATCGGTTGTGGGTTTGAGCCTGAGTATCAGTTCATTTCCGTTTTTCTTTATTTTTTCATCATGAACAGTCTCGGGAGTAAAATCGGCAACTGCTGCCGCCAGAATGGCAATATCACAACCACTGAACCGGGCACTGCACGCTGCAGCCATTTCGGCTGCATTTGTAACATTTGTTACAATTACTGAACTGTCAGCAGGCTGAATACCGACCGGCCCCAGCACCAGCTGTACTTCGGCGCCATAAGAAGCTGCGGCATCTGCAAGGGCAATACCCATCTTGCCTGAAGAATGATTGCTTATGAAACGTACCGGGTCGAGCGATTCCCTTGTAGGGCCGGCATTTATGAGGATTTTTTTTCCCTTGAGCGGCTTACGGATTTTTTTTTTTGAAAGGAAGCTGTCGAGCTCCCTGACAATATCTTCTGG
>JBLNAO010000272.1:0-14385 GCA_050259395.1 Chloroflexota bacterium | reverse complement strand
CTTGTGACCCATAAAACTCAATGCCGATGCGGCAAACAGGGCTCCCTCGAAGCAATGTGCAGAGCGGGTTTTAATCACGTACCTTGGTGACCTGCACTCATATTTAGGGTTGTACTCAACCAAGTCAAGGAAATCCTGGATCTTTATCACGTGATCTAATGATTTCAGAAATTCAGCTTCCTCCGTGTTCCAGCACATTATTATTTCGGATTTCAAATTTTTATTTTCGGATTCTTCAGGAATGGTCCTAATCCTTTCCTTTCCCTCTTCACTTTTTCCCCCGACGCTCCTTTCGTCGGTCGGGGTCTGCGCTTCGCTACGACTTTTTCCTTTTTCCTTCAGTTAAACCAGTCCCTGTATTATCCGCTTCATGTCCCCGTATTGCTCCTCCATGCTCCTTACAAGCTTGAGCTGTGCTCGTGCACGCTGTATGTTATGATGCTCATGGTGAATCTTGAAATAGTTGTCACCATCGATGAAGTCGGTGAGGAAACGAACTGCAATTGTATATGTGATCAGTTTCGGAGCAAAAGCCAGGTATTCTTTCTCAACGCTGTTCAGTGTTTTGCCGGTCTCCGAGAGGTAACCCTCTGCATAGGCCCTGAACAGGTCTATATTCATCGTCACTTTCGAGAGATCGGTCTCGTCCTCAGTGGCTGTATTGGTTGCTGTACGGATTGCATCGCCGAAATCGTAATGAACGTAGCCGGGCATAACAGTATCAAGGTCTATCACACATAATGCCTTGTCCTTCCTGTCGAGCAGTATGTTATTGAATTTGGTATCGTTGTGGGTGATCCTGAGAGGTATTTTCCCCTGCTTTCCAAGGCTGAGGATAACTTTCATCTCCTCTGCACGATCGAGGACAAGTTTGATTTCGTCCTTTACCTGCTCAGCGCGTTTTACAGGATTCCTGTTTATTGTTGCAACGAATGTCTCAAGACGCTTTTCTATATCGTGGAAGTACGGGATAGTTTCATGCAACGGATCTCCGGGCATGTCTGCAAGCATAGCCTGGAACCTTCCGATTGCCTTTCCACCCTCGTATGCCTTGTCGGGACTATCGACAACATTGTAAGACTTATGGTCCGATATGAAAACATACATGCGCCAGAAGTTGCCTTCATTGTCCTCTATCCAGCTTTTGCCATCTTTTGAAGGTATCAGCTGAAGACATTCGCGTTTGATATTGCTTCCCGGAATATTTTTTAGCTTGTTCCGGAGATGTACAGTCACACGTTCGATGTTATGCTGTAACTGGGGTATGTTTTTAAATATTTTGTTATTAAGCCTCTGTAAAATATAATCATCCTTCTCTTTCTCAGTAGTCACAATTCTGAAAGTGTCATGGATATGTCCGCTTCCGTATGCTTCTCCTGATTGATATGACCCATCTGTCTGAAAGAGGCTGTATATTTCTTTTAGGTTATAATTCATGTTTTATTTTCCTGCTTTGTGTCCGATGAAGGCATAATACATGATTATGAGGTAGGATGGAACACATAACCAGTATGCCGACTGTGTTGAAAATGCAACGGCAAGCTTACCATAAAGCAAAGGAATCAGTGCACCACCGGCAATAGCCATAATGAGCATGGCTGATGCGGTTTTTGTGAATCTGCCAAGGCCATTAAGGGCAAGCGGCCACATCGAAGGCCATACCAGGGCGTTTGCAAGACCGAGAAGTGCAACAAAGAGCACCGTAACCGGAAGAACCAGCTCAATGGACTGGAAAGTCATAATATCGAAGAAGCCCATTGTGAAAACTTTATCCGCAGGGGTGAATATTGCACCGAGTGAAAAGATCACCCCAAGTATTGCAGATCCCTGCAATGCTGTTTTCTGCGACAGGTATTTTGGTATGCAAATGATACCGACAATATATCCCGCTATCATGCCAAGCATTGTCAGCGACGTAAAGTATTTTGCTGATGCCATTGGAATATTGAGCGACTGGCCATACCTGATTATTGTGTCACCGGCAATCACTTCAACTCCAACATAGAAGAATAATGCCACTACGCCAAGAATCAGATGCGGGAACTGCCAGATACTTGTCTTTTTTACATCCGATGATGTTCCTGAACCCTCGTCTTCTGCATCTGTGTCAATATCAGGAAGGTGAACAAACCTGAGGAAAAGGCCAAGAAGTACGAGTATTACAGCCATTACGATGTAGGGCATAATTACGCGCTGTGCCATTTCGTCGAGAAGAGCTCCGCGTGTTACTGCATCGGCTGCCTGGGCAAGTTTTTCCTCAAGAATATGTGAATCCTTCAGGATGATGCTGGCAAGAATGATCGGTGCGATGGCGCCTGCAAATTTGTTGCAGATACCCATGATGCTGATCCTTTTTGCTGCGCTCTCACGTGGACCAATGATTGTAATATACGGATTTGATGCCGTTTGGAGAAGGGTGAGTCCGGTACCCATCACAAAGAGGCCAGTAAGGAACAAACCGAATGTCCTGGTAAGCGCGGCAGGAATAAATATGAGGCAACCCACTGCCATAATCCATAGACCCACTGACATTCCAGTTTTAAACCCTGTCTTTTTAAGTATCGGTGTCATCGGAAGAGCCATAACAAAATATGCTATGTAAAAGGCCATCGTTACAAAATATGCCTGGAAATCGTTAAGCTCGCATGCCGTGCGCAGGAATGGAATAAGTATCCCGTTCAGCCATGTGACAAATCCGAAGATGAAAAAGAACAGCCCGATTATGAAGATTGAAAAGACATAATCTTTTCTGCTGATCGCGTTTGGAGCGTTGCTGGTTGCCATAACTTGAGATAGGTTTAAGTGGTTATTCCTTATTTGAAAGTCATCAAAACTAATCTTTTTATATCAAATGCACAAAGAAAAAAATAATATGTTTTTTTAGTTCAAAAGTTATAGAACTAACCATATATTTGCTCAATCATTCAGCTTAAGCATATGATAAAGGATAGAAAAATCAGGGAGATAATTGAAGAGAATGGCAAGATTTTCGAGAGATTTGACCTCACTCCGATGCAGGGCCGCATAGTTGCCTATTTCACCGTCAGCGACACTCCTGAAAAGACTTTCGAGGAGCTCGTTACTTATTTTAATGCCAGCAAGAGCTCCATAAGTAATTCACTTAACTACCTGCTTCAGAATAAGATCGTCGACTATAAAACATTTGCGTCAGACAGGAAGAGATATTTCTATCTGACCGATGCTTTCTTCCGTGTATATTTTTCAAAAGTCCTTTCAAATGTTTCGGAGCTGAAGGAATATGCCTACAGGACTGTTGCAAACCGGACACCTGAGTATCCGCAGGCGAGTGAGAATATCCTGAAATGGATTCAGAATGCGAACAGGTTCCAGGAAGCTATTGAGAGCACGCTTGAGTCGATGAAGGAGGAAAGATCCGGGAACCGTTAATTATTTTCTGCCTGATATCTCCCTGGATTTCATCCCCAGGTATCCACCATGATGACGGTGTGCATAATCATTTGCCGTAAAACCAATCTTTTCCATCATCATGACAACGAGTGCATCCCCGATCACCGTAAACACAGTCGTGGATGTTGTAGGAGTGAGCCCCAGGATGCAGACTTCCGTCGGGGATCCTGTAAGTATATAGCAATCAGCCATTTCTGCCAGGGGACTTGTTTCACTACCCGTGATGACTATAACAGGTATTCCGGGATAAAGATTATTCTTGAGCCCGATCAGTTCCGTAATCTCCCTGGTCTTTCCGGAATTGGAAATAGCCAGAATTACATCATTTTTCTGGAGGATTCCAAGATCGCCATGCTGGGCCTCGCTTGGATGCAGAAATATCGCCGGCGTGCCCGTTGAGCTGAAGGTTGTTGCAATATTATGTGCAATTTGTCCCGCTTTTCCCATGCCGCTTGTAACAAGCTTGCCATTTCTTTCGTGAACCTGCCTGTATATTATTCCGACTGCCTTTTCGAAGTTGTCTGTAATTGGAATATTGCTGATCGCAGCTGCTTCATTATCAAATATTTTCCTGATTCTTTCCTTCATGTAATCCTTCAATAATTAAGCGATAAAGGTATCAAAAAATTATTCCTTTGTTCCTGAACTTAATCTTTAACCTCTCTTGACAACATAATTATTAATTCTATTTTTGTGAACTAACCTGTCAATTCTTTAAAAATGATTAACCAGGCAACAGCGATAGGTGCTGATATTGGCCATGATTCAATCAGGATAGCTGTTGTAAGAATGAAGGGTGAAATCATTTCGAAGTCCGAAGTACCCCTGAAAAGCAAGCAGTCGAGAGACTACCTTGTGGAAATGCTCACAGATTCTGTCAGGGAAATCAGGCTGAAGGCCGCAGGACAGGGAATAAACCCTATTTGCATTGGCGTTGCTGCCAAAGGCTTCATCGATCATAAATCAGGTGTGATTCTCGGGCCCGACCAGGGTATACAGGACTGGAACAATGTTGCTCTGGCAAGACTTGTAAGCAACGGCACAGGCCTTCCCGCATATGTGGGCAACGACGCCAACATGATGACCATAGCCGAGCACCAGTTCGGGGTTGCAAAAGGTCTGAACAATATCGTTTTTGTTGCACTCAGGACCGGCATTGGGGGAGGATTGATCATCAATGGCCGGCTGTACCGCGGTGTAAATAATGCCGGTGGAGAGATAGGGCAGATGATCATAAATTATGACAATGGCATAAGCAATCTTGGAATACGGGGTTCTTTCGAGCACCTGGCATCAGCCTCTGCTGTGGTAAGACGTTATCGTGAAGAGCAGGGAGGCCAGCCTGTGAAAAAGAACATTTCATGCAGGGAGATCTTCGAGCTGAGTTATGCCGGATCTTCCCCTGCAGTAAAAGTTATAAGTGAGAATGCTGAAATTGTAGGGATAGGCGTTGCAAACCTCATTTCGATCTTTGCTCCTGAAATGATAGTTCTCGGCGGAGGAATGTCGCAGGCCAGGGATTCATATATTTCTGCAATATTGAAAAGCGCATTCGAAAACTCACTGGCAAACTGCCGGGCAGAGGTCAGGATTGAGAGGGCACGGCTCGGTTCCGATGCTTCTCTCCTGGGAAGCGCGTTCTATGCTCTCACCCGTCTCGCCGGTAAAAACATATGATATATGAAATTCACTTTGATATTACTTTTGCTCCTTCTTCCTGTAAAACAGGCAGATAATGAGCTGATTAAGCCCAAGGATCTGAAAGAATGGGTTGAATTCCTGTCTTCCGACAACATGAATGGGAGGCAAAACGGTTCAAAAGAAATGAAGGTCGCCGCGGAATGGATTTCTTCAAAGTTTACTGAGTATGGTCTTAAAGCCTTAATAGGGAACATGGTTCAGGATTATAGTTATACAGCGAGATCATCGCAAATCTCTGAAAGAAATGTAATCGGCTGGATTGAAGGATCAGATCCTGTTATGAAAAATGAATACATAATCCTTTCTGCTCATTTCGACCATGTAGGAGTGGTTCATGGCGCATCAACCGATTCGATATGCAATGGCGCAGACGACAATGCAGCAGGAACTTCAACACTTATTGGCATTGCAAAATACATAAGCGACTCCGGGATCAAGCCCGGCAGAAGCATTATTTTCTGTGCTTTCAGCGGTGAAGAAAATGGAATGAGGGGCTCGCGGTACTTTGTAAAGAATCTTCCAGTTCCTGCAGAAAAAATAATTGCCGATATGAATTTTGAAATGACCGGACATTCTGAGGAACTTGGGAAGGGAAAGTATTATATGACAGGCTGCACATTTTCCAACCTGGATGATATTGTGAAGGGCTATGCCGCAGGGTATGGCCTCAGGCTTGTTGACTCCATACCTGTTACGAACATGTTATTCAACGCATCCGACAACGTCTCTTTTTCAAAAATGTCGGTCGCAGATGGCATCAGTAAAGGCATTCCGAGCGGAACATTTGCTACTTCAACACTTGCCCGGTACATTCACACTCCTGAAGATGAAGCAGGACTCTTTGATTTTGAAAACATGGCAGTGCTGGTAAACCATTTTGCGGATGTTGTTCTGAAATTGTCCAGAGAGAAGAAAAAAGTTGTCTGGACCGATCCCCAGTTTACGAGGCCCTGAGACCTGCCTGGGACCTACTTCGACAAAACAACTATTTGTAAATGGGACGCATGTGTCTCATTGTGAACTATTTTTAACCCGCATTCCGATGCAAGAATTTCAATTCCACCTTCATTTATGTAGGTTCGGTAATTCTGGTAATGACCATAACCAGCCCCCAGTTCAAGAATCTCTCTTATTATTTTTGCAGTCATGGTGGTTGAAGGTTTGTGATCGCTGACAATTATCTTATCTGCAATCAGGGAAGTGTCATTCAATATTTTGATCCTTTCGGCCCTGTTAACTTCATGAAGTATGTATGAAAGAATCGCAAAATTGAAACGCTTATTGTGATCTCTGACAATTGTCGCAAGGTCAGAGTGGATGAATTCAATATTATCAGTTTTTAGTTTTTCTTTAGTACCTGTTGCCGTCCTGATATTTTTTTCTGAAAGATCGATGGCAAGCAGAGATCTGCATTTTCTTGAAAGCAGGAATGCAAGCCTCCCTGTGCCGCAACCTATATCTATCGCGTTGCTGCCTTCAGGAATAAGCCTGCTGATTTTATCAAAGGGAATTTTCTGATTCGGTGCAAGAATCTTATCGTAGATCCACCCGTCATACCAGTGTCTTTTATCTGATACGTTCATCATTATAGAAAGATTTTGGCAAAAAATCCGTAAATTTGTTTATGCCGATGATTAACAAACTGCATCACTAATAAACAAATAAAATGGGACAAAAAGGTAAGGAAATCGTCAGAATGAATGTTGATGAGCTTATAATGCTGCTTAACAGGGCATTATCAGATGAGTGGCTTGCTTATTATCAGTATTGGGTTGGCGCCAAGGTTGTTAAAGGACCTATGAAAGATGCCGTAATCTCAGAATTAACTCTGCATGCCACTGAGGAATTGAATCATGCTGAATTGATTGCATCAAGGATAATTCAGCTGAGAGGCACCCCGGTTTTGTCTCCGGCTGAATGGCTGAAACTTTCAAATTGCGGCTATGAAAGCCCTGTGGATGATTACGTCGAAGAGGTTCTTAACCAGAACATTAAAGGGGAGCAATGCGCAATCAGGGTTTATAATGAATTGCTCGATATTACACGTGAAGCGGATCCGGTTACATATAATATGATCCTGACTATTTTATCGCAGGAAGTCGAGCATGAAGAGGACCTGCAGGCGTTGAGGGAAGATATTGAGCTCATGCTGACACATTCCAGGTAACTGGCGTTTCAAAGAAAACAAAAATTCCCGATGGCTTATGCCCTCGGGAATTTTGTTTTTGTAATACCTGGAATATTTCAGAAATATCAGGAAAGCTCTTTTGCGATAGCCATAGCTGCAATCGTTCCATCGGCAACTGCGGTAGTTATCTGCCTGTATTTCTTGCTGATCACATCTCCAACGGCATACACACCGGGGATGCTTGTCTGCCTGTCATCGTCAGTGATGATGTAACCCCATTGGTCAAGCTTAAGCTCGTTCCTGAAAGGATCGATATTCGGCTTCATCCCTATGAAAATGAACACCCCGTCGCTTACAAGCCTGCTGCGTTCTTTTGTCCTGAGGTCCTCCACTTCTGTCACCATGTTATCGCCCTCTTTGGTGAACGCGCGAGGCTCTGCATTAAAAATAACATGAACCCTGGGATTTGAAAGCAGTTTATCGACAGCCTTCCTGTTTGCGGTGAATTTATCCAGCTGGTGAACCATTGTTATTTTGCTTGCGAATCGGCTTATCAGGTCTGCCTCCTCCACGGCCGAATTACCACCTCCGATGACGACAACTTCCTTCCCTTCAAAATATTTGGCATCGCATGTTGCGCAATAGGAAATACCCTTGCCTTTCAGCTCCTTTTCGCCTGAGGAACCTGTGGAATTTGGTTTCGTGCCGGTTGCAATAATGATTTTTTTAGCCCTGATAGTTTCATGCTCATCTATAACGATTTCTTTTTTTTCAAGATCCACCTTTGTGATATCGACAGCCACCTTGTACTCTGTTCCGCATTGTTTGGTCTGTTCGCTCATATAGTGTGAAAGCATGTACCCGGGCTGAGGTTGTATGAATCCCGGATAATTCGAAACTTCGTGAGTTGTGGAAACCTGTCCGCCGGGAAGTGCCGGATCGACAAGGACTGTTTTGATCTTCGACTGGCAAAGATATAGTCCCGCCGTAAGACCTCCAGGACCACCGCCGAGAACAATCACATCATATTCCGAAACGGAAGGCTTAACCTGTTTGCGTATCTCATCAACCCTTTCATGATGGATCATGCTTTCCAGATTCCTGATAATATCGCTTCTTTTTATTCCCCCGGTGAGCCTTTCAGCAACTTCTTTGCCATTTTCAAAGAATATCAGGGTAGGGGAAGACTTCACGCCAAGGCTTTCTGCAAGCGGCCTGTTCCCCTGTCTGAATATCTTCAGGAACTTAACGTCATTCCCATAATGTTTCGAAAGATCCTCGAACTTTGAGGCAAGAGCCTCGCATGGAGGACATTCAGTTGAATAAAAATCAAGCACCGTCCTGCCCCCCTGCAGAACTTCCAGTGTGAATTCCTCTGATGAAATCTCTTTCATAACAATGTCCGGAAGTTATTAATTCTTAAGAAGGATGTCTTTTATAACTTTTTCAAAAGTATGTTTTGGCAAAGCACCCATCGCAGCCTGGGGCTGACCTTCCTTAGGAATGAACAGGAGTGTCGGGATGCTCTGGATTCCAAAAACAGAGGCAAGTTCCTGTTCGTTCTCTGTATCAACCTTATAAACCATTATTTTTCCAGAATACTCCTTTGCAAGCTCTTCAAGGATAGGTGCAACCATCTTACATGGGCCACACCAATCGGCATAAAAATCTATTATTGCCGGCAAAGAACCTGCATAATTCCATTCTTTTGAATTTTCGTAATTGAAAACTTTTTTCTTGAATTCCTCTGTTGTCAGGTGTACGACCTGGTTAATTGTAGCTTCCATATTATTTTTATTTTTCTTTTTTGATTAGATTCTGATTATTAATACGGTGCAAAGATAATAATAAAAATTTATAAATCGCTATAATATCACTAAATAAATCGCTATAGAATCACTTTTTTATCGAAAATATGATGAGAAGCCGATTTCAAGAAGCTCTTTAATTGGCCGGCAATCCGGAGAAGATATGTTTCCTGACCTGTTTTTTGCAATGGAACCGCATCCGCCACCGCATGCGAGCTGGAGATTACAGCCCCTGCATTCATCTATTGCGGTTACATCACGGTTTTGCCAGGCTTCAACCAATTCGGTATTCAGTGCAACTGCAGGGTAAAAAGTTCCGAGACATTCGTCAGATTTGCCAACTGTAGCAGTGCAGGAGAATATTTTGCCGGTATAATCAAATGCCCATTCTGTTTTGCAGGCCGGGCATGAGTCGAAGAGAGGATCAGGGAGTGTGCCGTTCTCAGAAAGGAATTTCGCGATTGAGTAGGAAGGCTTATGGAACTCGATGATCTGCGGATTTGATCTTATCAGCCCGGCGATTTGTTCATATAGCGTAATCCTGCTGAAAAGTTTATCCGGTGATGACTGGCAATGATGAAGTTCATAATTCCTTCCGATCTGGGTTTTAAAGAGCGGGTTGGTAGTCCAGCCTTTATCAATTGCAAATTGTGAAAGATCAGGGAGGTTGTAAATGTTTTCTTTGTCGATCACCATCCTGAGATTTACAGGGATGTTCAGCCCGAGACAATCATCGATACCTGCAATAATTCGGTCAAAGGTTCCGCCGCCGTTCCTGAGTGGCCTTCTTGTGTTGTGTATTTTCTCAGTGCCATCGAGAGTAACCTGGATCTCCCTGATCTTTCCTTCCTTTAAAATCGCTGAGTATGAAGCAAGTGTGTAACCGTTTGTAACAAAGCACAGATCAAGACCTTCTTTTGCGGCTACGTTTATAAGAAATTGGATTAATTCTTTGTGTTTCTCTCCAGGGAGCAATGGTTCTCCGCCAAAAACTGTTATGTATTTTTTCCTTCCGGCAAACTCAGTTCTCACGTAATCGAAGAAAGCATCGATAGTTTCCCTGTTGAGCTCTGTAAAAGGATTATTGTACTGGTCCTGGTAACAATAGCTGCATGAGAAATTGCAGCTGTAATTGGTAACGAAGAAAAGCTGAACTTCATCTTTATCCCTTGCATCGAGGAAATCCAGATACTTCTCCCTGAAAAGTTTTTTTTCATCTATAGGATCGGATAAATATCCCTTAACCAAAAGCTCCTGAAAAAAACCACCATTTTCAGGTATGATTTCCTTGCTTTTAAATTCAGAGATTCTATCAGCTTCATTGGAATCAAGTATGTCTGCATTTCCTGTGAGCTGGTTAAGAATAAAATGTTTTTCAGAATCTCTGATTTTGGAGAAGATAGTGTATTTCGAAAATTGAATCATGGTAAAAATTTCTGGCAACAAACATATAAAGCGAAGCCTTTTTAGAGACTTCGCTTACATAAATAATTGAATAATAGACAATTAATCGTGACAACCAACGACTGTTTTTGATGTTTTTGCACAGCACTGTGCAACTTTTGCATTCCTGTTGTCTTTCTTTTTAATAAGACTTTTCATGTTCGGTGTTTTTTATAAAGTTACAAAATTCGTCGATAATTATTTAACGAGCAGTATATCGTTTATTGCTTTTTCAAGTGTCGCCTTGGGCAGTGCTCCCATAGAAACCTGTGGCTTGCCTTTGACAGGAATGAAAAGCAATGTAGGCAGCGCAGATATGCCAATTTCCTGTGCCAGGTTACTCTCTTTTTCCGTATCAACTTTATATACTACGATCTTGCCCGAATACTCTTTGGCGAGCTCTTCAACTATTGGTGACAGTTGGCGGCATGGTGCGCACCAATCGGCATAGAAATCGATTATTGCCGGTTTGGTTCCTTTATATTTCCATTCCTTGTTTTTCCCGTAATCAAATACCAACTGCCTGAATGTGGCATCTGTAAGGTTTATAATTGTAACATCATCAGATCCTGCAATTTTTGAAGGATAGCCTGACATTTCCGAGGAGTGGCCCAATGTCAGGCTGGTCAGCAGGAAAGTCTTGATTATCATTCCAAATAAAAATATGCTTTTCATGTTATACCTTTTACTGATTAATTTTTCTCGAGACTGTTTTTAATCCTGTCACTGTCCAGCTCGAAACAGTCACTTTCCCTTTTTCGTATGGTTTGGATTCTTCAATGATCCTGAAGTCAGCAAATCCGGCTTTTTCTATATGTTCAAGATATTCATTCCTGGTTACTGCTCCGGCCCAGCACTCTGCCACTGCAGCAGGATCGTTTTTAAACGCTTCCGGCACAGGCTCGGTTGAATAGATGTCACTGACAACAAACCTGCCGCCTGTTTTAAGTATTCTGAAAATTTCATTCCAGACTTTTTGCTTGTCCGATGAATGATTAAGGGTACAGTTTGAGATCACGACATCGGCCAGGCCACTGCTTATCTTAAGGTTTTCCAGGGGGCAGGAGAGAAAGGTTACATTACTGATGTCTAGCTTTCTGGCAGTTTCGGTTGATTTTTTAATCATTCCTTCTGAAATATCCACACCGAAGACAGAACCTTCTGAGCCCGTCTTCCCGGCCATCCTTATTGCATCAGTACCACGACCGCTACCCAGGTCGACACAGATTTCACCGGGCCGTACTTTGGCATGATCTACCGCACCTCCGCATGAGAGGCAGCATGAAGTTTCTGCAAGGTCGCTGTACCTTTTATTTATTTCATTGTATTCCATAGTCATTATCTGCATCTGCAGGGAGAACTTGTTAAGAGAAATCCAAGCAGCCCGCCGGTGAACATGCTTGCGAAAGGATCACTGGTTATTGCACATGAACCGGCTTTGCATCCAATGAAGTAAAAATAAAGGAAGCCGAACAAAGCGCCGGCAATAATGCTCAGAAAAGGTTTCCAGAAAAAGGCGGAAGTAAAGAATTCCTTTATCGAACGCGGATGTGGTGTAGCTTTGCAGTTTTCTTCCATGTATGAAGATATGTAAATATATCGATGCAAAGATAAAGGTTTTTCTCTAAATCACAATAATATCACCTGAATCTTTTTATTATCACTCATTATTTATTATCTTTGCAGCTCAAACGAATTGATTATGAGCCGCATCTTTAAGAATGAACTTAGCCAGGCACAGCTTGAGGAGCTTTTTAACAGTGATGATAAATGCTATGAGTTCCTGGCCGGTCTGAAGTGGGAGAATGGTTTTATATGCAGGAAATGCGGGAACACCAACTCATGCCCTGGAAAATCTTCTCACTCAAAAAGGTGCACCAAATGCAAGACGGAAGAATCGGCAGCTGCCGGAACGATATTTCATAATTGCAAATTTCCGGTGAGCAAAGCCTTCTATATAGCATATAATGTATGTCGCGGAAAAGAAGATCTGTCTACCTATGAATATGCAAGAAGATTATCACTGCGACAAATGACCTGTTGGAATTTCAAGTCAAAGATAAAGCATGCCCTTGAAGAAATGTCAACACTAAACAACGGTGAAATTACACCTATTAAAAAAATGCTTGCAACCAGGTTCAACAGCTGATTTATTCAACAGCTTTAACAAGCCTGAACGTATCGTCAGCGGCAGCCTTCATCACATGTGCTATGTTAGACGGCATTCCTTCAGCCATTTCACCTGCATTAAGGAGTGATACATATACTTTGCCGTCGTTCTTCTCATAGATTGAAATCCTGCACGGCATCATCACCGACATAATCCTCTCATCATTGAGTTCCAGCATCTGGCCTGAGTATTTCGGCTTGCATATCTCCAGAACTTTGACCGGCCTGACATGTTTGCCTGATTTTGCAAGTGATTGCTGAAGATCGTGTATTGCAGGCACGCTCCATTCATCTTTTTCTGCCGCCGCTTTCAGTAATTCTACTGTGTCATCAAAACCAAACCTGCTTCTTTTTTCAGTTACAATATTCTCCATAATTCTGACTTTTAATACATACTAACAATCTGAAATACAGATTATAAATTTACAAAAAATATCCGTGTTCGGTATAATTTGAAGTGTGATTTATACAGTGACTCCCAGACCCCCAGACTCCCAGACCCCAAGACCCGTTTCGAACATTCTCCTTCAACCTTCTGTTAGTAACTTTTATTACGTGGGGAGATTATGGAGAAGTTGAATATGGAGAAGTCGGAGATTAAAGCAATTTTCAGGAGACTTGATAATCATCAGGAAAATCTTTCATCCTACCAGGTTGAATTTGTAAAAGGCCTGAAAAAATATTATGCAAAGAATAATAGGTTATCGCCCAAACAAATAGATGCATTGATAAACATCAATAGCAGTGTGATGGTGGAAAAATAATCCATTTGCCCGGTGGATTGTTTAACTACTGATTTCAATTTTTATGAGGTATTTCAGGAATTTATGGCACATTATCGTGGATGCTTTCAAAGGATCTGAACAGCATAATGTCTTTAAATTAAGTGCATCCCTGAGCTTCTATTCCCTGTTTGCCTTGGGCCCCATATTTCTTGTAATTATGTTTGTATCGAACCTGTTTTGGGGTCGACAGGTGATAGAAGGGGAGATTAATTCACAAATATCGGTCCTGATCGGAGATACTGCAGCGGGGCAGGTGCAGGAGTTCATCAGGAACGCCTGGATCAGTAGCAATAATTTAATTGCAATGATCGGAATTGTTGCGCTCTTAATATCAGCTACAACCATTTTCACTGACATACAGGAATCGATGAATACAATCTGGAACCTTAGAGTGAAGACCGGAAGGGGCTGGCAGCAGGTTGTCAGGAACCGCCTTTTGTCATTTGCAATAGTAATGGGTCTCGGATTTCTCTTGCTTGCCTTTCTTGTTATCGATAGTTTGCTCGATGGTTTCATGAGCAGGTTAAAGGTGGTCTTTCCGAAAAACTCAATTGCAATGCTTTATATTGCCAATCTTTTAATGACTGTCATTATAGTTGCCTTGTTTTTTGCCTTCATTTACAAGGTAATGCCCGATGCCATGATTCACTGGAAAGAGGTTTGGCCCGGATCGCTCTTTTCGGCTGTCTTTTTTATGGCTGGCAAATTCGGTGTGAATTTTTATATTAACCTGATAAGCACCGGAAATTCTTATAGCTCGGCAGGTGCAATGGTGATACTGATGCTCTGGATATATTATTCTGCAACAATCTTCTATTTCGGGGCGGAGTTTACGAAAGCATATGCTTTGAAATACGGAGCTGTAATCAGGGTTAAGGACTGGGCAGTAACTACGGAAGCAACTGTTGAAGACACCAACGAG
>JBLNAO010000271.1:0-6970 GCA_050259395.1 Chloroflexota bacterium | reverse complement strand
GCTGAATATACAGCTGCCAAACCTCCTTCCGATGATTCGCTCGAAGCACGTGAAACAGCAGTAAGACAACGGATAGACATTTACAGGAAGACTGCAGCAATTGAAGGCGGGATAACGGGTGCAGGAGGGATATTCCTGGGTCTTGCTGATTTCCCCATCTTGATCGGCATCAAGATAAAACTGCTGTTCGATATTGCATCCATATACGGATTTAATATCAAAAATTACAAGGAGAGGGTGTTCATCCTCCATATTTTTGAGCTGGCTTTTTCAAGCGACATCCACAGGAAGAAAGTGTATCTCAAAATGACTGATTGGGACAGCAAAAGCAAAGAGCTGCCTGAAGATATCAATAAGTTCGACTGGAGAAACTTCCAGCAGGAATACCGTGATTATATCGATCTTGCCAAGATGGCCCAACTGGTGCCCCTTATTGGCGCCCCTGTCGGTGTGGTGGTCAACAACAAGCTTATAAAAAAGCTGGGTAAAACTGCGATGAATGCGTACAGGCTGAGACTAATTGGAACAGAGGTGTCTATGGTAAAATAATTTTACACTCATGTTTAATTTATTTACGGATGGATTCTTAGAATAAATCATGTAAATAGTTTCATGACAGTACGTTACGTTTGTGGCATCAAAATGGACATGAATAAAAATGAAGTATTAATTATTCATTTAAAATTCATCTGCCATGAAAACAAGAGTACTCTGCATATTGCAAATTCTTCTGATGGCATTATGCACTCCAAAAGTTCAGAGCCAGTCACGCTTAACCGAATCGCAGGCCGACCAGATCTTCTCTCAATGGAATAAAAATGATATTCCGGGTGTATCTTTAGCTGTTGTAAGCAATGGCAAAGTAATATTCAGCAAAGGTTACGGCCTCTCTAACCTTGAGTATAATATTCCTTCTGTTTCTTCAACAGTTTACCAGGTTGCTTCTGTCTCCAAGCAGGTGACGGCCTTTGCGGTTCTCCTTCTTGAAAGCAGGGGCAAACTCTCGCTGAATGACAATCTTGCCAAATTCATACCTGAAATGCCTGAGTATGCAAAGAGCATTACGCTGAAGCACCTGTTGTATCATACAAGTGGTTTGAGGGATTACTGGGAGCTCCTTTCGTCTGCAGGCTGGAGGTATGACGATGTCATTACCGCCGACCAGGTACTCGATCTGATATGCCGCCAGAAAGGTCTCACTTCCAGGCCGGGATATGAGGAAATTTATACAAATACAGGTTATGCACTACTGGCTGAGGTGGTGTCGAGAGTGTCGGGTATGTCATTTGCCGAATTTGCCCGTGAGAATATTTTCAAGCCTCTGAAAATGAACCATACGGCTGTTCTGGATAATAATGAAGCAATCGTAAAAAATGTCGCATGCTCATATCACTTGTCGGACGGTGTGTATAAAAAGAGCCTTCTTAATAACAATGTCACCGGATCCACGAACCTGTTCACCACAGTTGATGACATGAGCCTTTGGGCCCTTAATCTTGAAAAGCCTGTAGTAGGCAGTCCCGAAATGATTCATAAAATGACAAGAAGAGGAACTCTCGACAGCGGCGATTCAACAAACTATGCAATGGGCCTCGATACCGGTCCTTACAGGGGAGTGATGCTTGTGGGCCACCAGGGTGCCGAGGCAGGTTACAGGTCGTTTTTCGCAATGTTCCCTGCACATAAACTGACCCTGATAGTATTCAGCAACAATGCAGAAGCCGATCCAGCAGCACTTGGACTGGAAGTGGCCGATCTGGTGCTGAAGGATAAGTTTCCCCCGGAAGACATTTCTCAGATAACCGCAAAACCAGCAACCGCGCAGGCACAACCAGATTTTGCCGGTAACAAAAACCTGCTCGCATTATGCGCAGGCCGGTATGAGCTTCGTCCTGGTTACGTGATAAATATTACCTCGGAAGATGAAGCTCTTTATGCGGAAGCACATGAAGTTCCTAAGAGCCGTCTTGTGAGGACTTCGGAAAAGGAGTTTACGCTGCCAATGATGAGGGCAAAACTGACATTTGCCGGTGATGACCCGGCATCGGTATCCAGGATGCTGGTTGAACTGAACGGCCAGCAGATGGTTGCCCCGAAGCTGAAGCCTTTTGAGCCGTCATCAGTAAGCACGGATGAGCTTACCGGAGATTTCTACAGTCACGAGCTCCGGACAATCTACACCTTTGTAACGAAAGATAAGCAGCTCGTGGTAAAGCAGCTGAGGATGGAAGATGTTAAATTACAGGCAACCGCACCCGACCAGTTTTCAATAGATAAAAGACGAGTGGAATTTGTACGCGGTGCCGATAATAAAATCACAGGCTTCATGTTTTCTTCAGGGAGGATCAGGAATATCTGGTTTCAAAAAATATAGGGAGAAGTCACCAAAGTTAATTGAGTGCAGCAGAATGCCTGAAGTCTGTATTCCAGGGCTTTGGGCATCTCTACGCTCTACACTCTACGCTTTACGCTCTACGCTTTACGCTTTACGCTCTACGGATGCATACATCCGTGCAACACGGATAATAACATTAGTTGCAGCTACCATGCTCTCCAGGGGAATATATTCGAATTTCCCGTGAAAATTGTGCCCGCCGGCAAAAATATTGGGACATGGGAGTCCCATAAAGGAAAGCCGCGACCCGTCAGTTCCTCCCCTTACCGGGACTATCTTAGGCTGAATTCCCAGCTCTTCCATGGCTCTCCTGGCAATATCAACGATGTGGAAAACAGGCTCTATCTTTTCACGCATATTGAAATACTGTTCCTGCATATCTAGCTTTACCGTTCCTTCCGGGTACCTGCGATTTAAAAGACTTGCAACATCCTGCATCAGCGCTTTCTTGTTTTCGAACTCTTCCCTGGAGTGATCGCGGATTATGTATTCAATGACCGAGTTTTCAACGGTTCCCTCCAACCTGGTGATATGAAAAAAACCTTCATAATCACTTGTAAATTCAGGCCGTTGCCCAACAGGAAGCAGGTTGTTGAATTCATTGGCAACGAGAAGTGAATTGATCATTTTGTTTTTAGCCGTTCCCGGGTGTACATTCCTGCCCTGGATGAGCACCTTTGCTTTTGCAGCATTGAAGTTTTCATATTCCAGTTCTCCGATCTCCCCGCCATCCAGGGTATATGCATAATCTGCTCCGAATTTCTTCACATCAAAATAGTCCACCCCTCTGCCAACTTCTTCATCAGGGGTGAAACCAACTTTTACTGTGCCATGCTTTATTTCAGGATGTGAAACAAGGTATTCCATTGCTGTCACTATTTCGGCAATGCCAGCCTTGTCATCGGCCCCAAGCAAAGTTGTGCCGTCTGTCGTGATTATGTTTTGTCCCTTATACTGCTTTATTTCCGGGAAATCAGACGTTTTCAGCGTTAACCCGGAACTCTTGTTCAACAAAATATTTCCCCCGTCATAATCACTGACAATCTGTGGATTCACATTTGTTCCGGACATGTCGGGACTGGTATCCATGTGTGCAAGGAAACCAATGACGGGCACACTTAACTCAATATTAGCGGGCAATGTAGCCATCACATATCCGTTTTCATCCAGTGAAGCACCGGTCAATCCGATACTTCTTAATTCTTCAGCCAGCATTTCAGCGAGGTGCAGCTGCTTCTCCGTGCTTGGAAACCGGTCTGAATCCTGCATTGATTGAGTGTCTGTCCTGGCATATCTTAAAAAGCGCTCGAGTATTTTTTCGTTCATTTTATAATTTATTTTGTTGAATAAAATTAGCGATAACACTAAGATAAAAGATAAAAAGGGAAAAGATAAAAGTTAAAAATCGTTACTTCGGGATTCTTACTTTTGTCTTTTGTCTTTGTCATATAAACATTTAATATCCAAATTTGTACATTATAATTAATGAATTAAGATGGCAAACCCGGGAAGTATAGTCAGCAAGTTTCCCCGCGTATTCTGGATCTCTAATATCATGGAGCTGTTCGAACGCTGGGCCTGGTACGGTTTCTATAACGCTTTTGCGCTTTACCTGACACTTTCGAAAGATACCGGAGCGCTGGGATTCAGCCAGGTTGAAAAAGGAATGATAATCGGCACAGGCTCGATGCTTCTCTATTTTCTTCCATTGATTACAGGGGCCATCGCAGACAGGGTGGGTTTCAAGAAGGTACTCATCCTGTCATTTGCATCATATGTTGCCGGGTACATTATGGTCGGGACCTTTGAGTCCTTCCCGATGGTATTTGCCGCCTATATTTTTCTTGCGGTGGCCGGCTCGCTTTTTAAGCCCATCATATCGGGGATGATCGCGAAAACCACAAATGCCGGGAACTCCTCCGTTGGTTTCGGGATTTTCTACATGATGATAAATATTGGCGGTTTTATAGGTCCTTTTATTGCAGGATTCCTGTATAAGGTGGACTGGAAGCTGGTTTTCCTGATGTCGGTTGTAACGATTGCAATTAACTTTATTTTCGTACTGTTTTTCTTCAGGGAACCCGACAGGGAACCAACTGACAAAACCTTCCTGGGGAACATCAGCATAGCCTTCAGGAACATTTACAACACACTGATCGACTGGAAGTACGATCTTTTCCTGCTTATCATGGCAGTTTTCTGGACAGCATTCAACCAGCTTTACTATTCCTTTCCGGTCTTCCTCGATCAATGGGTCCACCTTGACACTCTTTCCCGGTTTTTCGGTTTTACACCCGGGACCATAACAGCTCCCACAGTCATAAGCCTGGATGCCTTTTTTATTATTGTCCTGCAGATCTATATCTCTTCACAAAGCATGAAGCTAAAGCCCCTGCACTCCATGATCACCGGAATCATGATACTGGGTGCCGGTTTATTCCTGATGTTCTTCACTCAAAATCCCTGGCTTGTTATAATTGGTGTGCTGGTTTTTGCAATAGGGGAGATGGCTTCTTCACCCAAATACACCGAGTATGTGGGCAGGATAGCACCATCGGACAAGAAAGCATTATATATGGGAACTTCATTTCTGCCGATTGCCATCGGGCATTTTGCAGCAGGATGGATCTCCGGCAAGCCATTCGAGGTGATTGCAGATAAATATTACCTTCTTTCGAAAGCGTTGGCGGATAAAGGACTTGTACTGAATCCTGAAGGGTTAAGTCAGAATGAATTCTTCACAAAGGCGCAGGCGCTCATGAACATGGATGGCAACCAGCTTGAGCAGTACCTATGGGACACATATCATCCCTCACATATCTGGTACCTCTTCACAGGGATTGCTGTTCTGGGAAGCCTGTTGTTGCTCCTGTATGACAGGTTTGTAGTGCAGAAAAGGGATTTCTGATTTATCCGGGTTTTTTCAGCCACGAATGCACGAATGCAGCCGCACTTTGCCCTGATCACTGAGCCCAGAGCCCTGTGCCGATATCCCGCTTTACGCTTTACGCATTACGCTTTAAGCTCAGGGGAATAAATGCGGAGAGGTAAATTCTTTACAGGGTTTCGATAAACCTGAGGATTCTGCCTGCCTGGTAATTGTAGTGGAAAATAGTATGCGTCAGTTCTTTGCCGGTATGCCCGACTTCAAGGGCCTTTTCATATCCTGCAAGCACAGATTCAATCTTTTCAGCAATTGCCCTGCTGTTCCCGGGTTCTACAATGAAAGCATTTACACCGTCACTCAGATAATCTCTTATCTCACCGACATTCACTGTAATTACAGGCTTCGCAGTGGCAAGATATTCAATGATCTTGGAAGGGAAGGAAGCTTGCGCTTTAAGATCCGTTCCCCTTACCATTACAAGGATATCTGAATGTTTAATGTACCTGGTTATCTCTTCCCGTGGCAAATACTTCAGCAACACCACTCTTGGTCCGATTCCCAGGTCAGAGATCAGATTCTCAAGCTGTTTTTTTTCTTCAGGTTTTGAAAATCCCCCAAGCACCAGGCGCATATCGGGAAATTTATCAGCAATTGCCGCGAAAGCCTCAACGAGAAGATTAATATTATCCCTTTCGAATGTTAAACCTCCGAAATAGCCTATATAACGGTAAGGGCAGGGGGAAGGAAGCCCGTCATGGTTGAACCTGGAAGGATCAACGGTGCTGGGGACTATCAGGAGTCTGCGGGAATCAAATCCGTGCGATTTGAAATACTCCACAAGAAACTTTGAAATGCATAATATCCCATCGGTGAAATAAAGCTCTGTCCGCAGCTTCAGGAGCCCGATCTTCGTGAGAAAAGCTCCCGAATTGAAATATGGTTTCATGGGATGCTCGCTGATTTCCTTTATGATCCTTGTACCTGTAATTCTCGACAGCATCCATGAATAAATATGTGTGCCGAAAATGGTGGTGTAAACGACTATCACCGCCACTTTATCCTTTTTATTGATCCTGCGCAGCAGGC
Source organism: Chloroflexota bacterium (assembly GCA_050259395.1). Lineage (GTDB taxonomy): Bacteria > Bacteroidota > Bacteroidia > Bacteroidales > VadinHA17 > LD21. Next base: position 602 of record JBLNAO010000271.1, on the reverse strand, counting down.
TCAGGGTTTTGAAGAACTTGAGAATTTTTTGTGATGTTCTGACGATGAAAAATTTACTTCTTTTCCTTTTGCCGAAGGCATAATAATATTTAACCCCGTTTATTATCCCGTCGTCAGGGGCATCATACTGGTTTGCGAAGCAGATGACATGAACATTAAATCCGTTTTCAATGAAGCCTTTAGAATAACTGTGTACCCTGTTTGCAGCAGCATCTCCATCGGGGAAGGTAAAACCGTCATAAATAAATACTATGCTCATACAATAATATAGGGATGTGAGAAATAATTAAACAGAATCAGGACATAATAATAAACCAGACTCCCCGGCAGAAGTTCAATTTTAGTTTTCAAAATTGATCTTTCCATAATATTGTGAATTGATTCCCGATTCTTCTCCGGTGGTGAGATCTCCCAGTCAAACCCGGGTGAGCCGGTTTAACTTTATCCCCTCTGAACAGCTTTGCCTGAGATCCCTGGATCATCATGAATTGATCCACAAATATGATGTAAAAAGGTTCAAACATGGTTATATAAATATTTTATAATGTTATAAGATTCACACGTACGTAATGAGGGAGGCCTGCGGTTTCTACAAGGATTTG
>JBLNAO010000270.1:0-6204 GCA_050259395.1 Chloroflexota bacterium | reverse complement strand
ACATTCTCATGTGTGGCAAAAGACGAAAACCTGAAGAATTCCTCACCGGATGGACCGAATCCTGCTCCCGGCGTGCCTACAACATGAATCTCATTCAGCAGCTTGTTGAAAAGATCCCACGATTTTATTCCTCTTCCCGAGTTCACCCAGACGTAAGGTGCGTTCACTCCTCCGTAAACATCGAAGCCTATCCTGCTAAGATTCTCACGAAGGATCTTTGCATTGTTCATATAGTAAGCGACAGTTCCCTCCACTTCTTTCCTGCCTTCTTCAGTATAGATTGCGGCAGCAGCCTTCTGGACAGGATAAGAAACACCGTTGAATTTTGTGGTCTGCCGCCTGTGCCAGAGTGGGTGCAAAGCCTTTGCTTCACCTTCCGAAGTAAAGGCCATCAGGTTTTTCGGTACTACAGTGAAAGCACATCTCGTGCCGGTAAAACCAGCTGTCTTCGAGAAGCTTCTGAATTCAATTGCAACCTCTTTTCCGCCTTCAACTTCATAAATAGAATGTGGAATATTGGGATCCGAGATGTATGCTTCATAGGCGGCATCGTAGAGAATTATTGAATTGTTTGCTTTCGCATAGTCAATCCATTTTTTCAATTCCTGCTTGGATGCGGTTGTCCCTGTCGGATTATTCGGATAGCAAAGAAAGATTATATCTGCTTTCGTCTCCGGCAGTTCAGGGATGAAGTTGTTTGCAGGTGTGCAGGGAAGGTAAACAATACCTTTGTAATAGCCGTTTCCAAGAAAATTGCCTGTCCTGCCGGCCATTACGGTCGTATCGACATAAACAGGGTAAACGGGATCCTGCACTGCAATCACATTGTCGAATCCGAATATCTCAAGGATGTTGCCTGTATCGCATTTCGAGCCGTCTGAAATGAAGATCTCATCAGCATCGACTTCGCATCCCCTGGCTTTATAATCATTTTTTGCAATGGCCTCTCTCAGGAACTCATATCCCTGCTCGGGACCATAACCTTTAAAGGTCTGGATTGATGCCATTTCCTCAACACCTTCACGAAAAGCCTTTATTATTGAGGGCGAAAGCGGCTGTGTTACATCTCCGATACCCATCCTGATTATGTCTGCCTGCGGATTCGATTTCTGGAATTCGCGGACCCTGCGGCCGATTTCAGGGAAAAGATATGATGCCTGTAACCTGTAATAATTTTCGTTTATTGAAGCCATCTCTTTTTTTTTGGTGCAAATATATCAAACACAACAAGACAAAAGATAAAAGGCTAAAGACAAAAGGTTTAAAATATCATAACTGAACCGTACTTTTATCTTTTATCTTCAGCAATTTTCATTTACTTCGAACCTCGATTATTAAACAGAAAAATGACAGAGAACAGCTTCGTAAAGATGCACGGACTAGGAAATGAATATATAGTCCTCGACAGCAGTAATATTGATTTTGAACTGACCAGGCAGGCTATCATCCGGATTTGCAACATCCATTTTGGCCTGGGCTCAGACGGTATTGTAATGAAGGTGCCATCAGTCAAAGCTGATTTTGGATTCAGGGTGTTTAATCCCGACGGTTCCGAAGCTGAAAAAAGCGGGAACGGCCTGCGGATCTTCTGCAAGTATCTTTATGATCATGGTTTTACGCAAAAGAGGCAGTTTTCAGTTGAAACACTCACTGATATAGTTCATGCTGAAATCGTTGAAATCAAAGGTGGGAAAGCCTCCATGATCACGGTCGATATGGGCAAGGCGATATTTTCATCGCGTCAGATTCCTGTCAATTCGGACGAGCCTGAATTCATTGCAAAAAAGATTATGGCAGGCGACCGTGAATTCGAGGTGAACTGTGTTTCAGTGGGAAATCCTCATTGTGTTGTAATCAGGGATCAACTCCATGAGAGTGAGATCAGGAAATATGGACCGTTGCTTGAAAATCATCCCCTCTTTCCGAACCGCATCAATGTCCAGTTTGCAAGGGCACTTTCAGATCATGATGCGGAGATACTGATCTGGGAACGTGGTGCCGGCTACACCCTGGCATCCGGCAGCTCCTCTTGCGCGGCCACATGCATACTCCTCAAAAGAGGTTTGATAAAGAATGAAATAACAATGCATATGCAGGGCGGGAACCTGAAGATCAGGATTGATGATCAATGGAATATAAGGATGACTGGTGAGGTGAGGGAAATAGCCTCAGGAAAGCTCAGCAGCGAGCTTGTTGAGGATCTGAATAAGTCATTTTAGGTACACAGAGTTTCACAGAGAAGCACAGAGCTGCACAGAGAGTTATCTATTTCCCTCTGTGGTCCTCTGTGACCCTCTGTGTCAGTTCTTTCTTTTTTTACCTATCTCTTCACGGCGCTTCCTTTCAGGGCATAATACAGTATAAACAGGAAGAACGGTATGGGTGTCCAGAATCCGACGGACATGGTGTATTTGTCAGCTATCAGGCCCATGAGCGGTGGAAATAACGCTCCACCGACAATCGACATCACAAGGAATGATGATGCCTTCTTGGTTTTCGGACCCAGGTCTTTGATTGAAAGAGCAAAGATCGTGGGGAACATGACAGACATGAAGAAAAACACTCCGTAAAGAGCAATGAGAGATACCCATCCAGCTCCCATGCTCACAACCGGAAGAAGAAGTGCACATACAAGCGAATAAACTGAGAGAAGCCTGGTTGGCCTCATGGTCTTCATCATGAAGCTACCCGACATCCTTCCTATCATGAACAGAGCAAAGCCGAGACTGAGGAAATAAGGTCCGTTCTTGACATCGAAGTGAGGCTCCTGGTTCACATCTGTCACATAATTAATAAGATAACTGAAGACACCGGTCTGTGCAGCCACATAGCAGAACTGTGCAATTACACCGAGAACAAAATGTCTTTGCTGCATCAGCGGCCTGTTTGCAAATTCGTCGGCACCGGTCTCCGAAGTTTCTTCTTCCTCCTTTATCTCAGGGAGCTTAGTCAGCATGAAAAGAACTGCAACAAGAAATACAACACCTCCGATAACAACGTAAGGCAGGATCATCGAGCTGAGCTTTTCACCCTCGACAGTGCTTGTATTTCCATAAATCACCAGGCCGACAAGCGGTCCCACAACCCACGCCAGTCCGTTGAATGACTGTGAGAAATTGATTCTCCTCTCGGCAGATTCTTTCGGACCCAGCTTGGTTGTATACGGATTTGCTGCGGTTTCCAGGGTTGCAAGCCCGCATCCCATAATGAAGAGGCATATCAGAAAAATCCAGAACGATTCGAACGATGTTGTTGCAGCTATCAGGAATGCACCTGCAGAAAAGAGAACAAGTCCCATAATAATCCCTTTCTTGTAGCCGTATTTCTTCATGAAAAATCCTGCCGGCAGCGCCATCAGGAAATATGCGGTGTAAACCGAAAACTGGATTAGTCCCGATTGTGCCTTCGACATCTGCAGCATCTCCTGGAAGTGCTTGTTGAGAGTGTCGAGCATCCCGTGGGCAACGCCCCAGAGAAAGAAAAGGCTTGTGATGAGAATAAAGGGAGCAAGAAAACCCGGGCTAACCAGCTTCACGGAAGAATCATTTTTCATAGAGGTCTTGTTTTAGGTTATACAAGATTGTTATGATTTCCGTAAAAAGCAAATTTTGAAAGGAAATCCTTCCGGCTCTCTGCCCGGTCGGCCTCTTCCCCTACCCCTTCCCCCGGAGTGGGAAGGGGAGATTATCGCATGTATGAGTAAATTCATCCAGGGAGAGGGATCGCCCAGAAATATTTCAATTTCTTAATTGTCTCCCTCGCACTCCGGGAGAGGGAGATTCAGAGGGAGAGGTCGATGCATCCGGACTTTGCTGTAAAGGAATATTCTTAATGAATTATCTATTGCATCACCAGCGCCACTTTCAGCTTAAACTCGTCATAAATTGTTTTGTCGCCAAGGTTGTCGAAGAATGAACCGGACCCATACCGGATATCGTATTTAGTCCTGTCGATGGTGATGTTCGAATAGAACCACTGACCATCTTCCTTCTGCTGCACGGCTGCCTTGAACTCAACAGGCTGAGTGATGTCTTTAATTGTAAGATTTCCCTTAACGGTTCCTGTTCCTTTCTCAAATGGAGTGCTTTCTGTGATGACAAGCTTCGATGCCGGATACTTCTCCACACCGAAAAAATCCGCGGACCTCAGGTGACCTTCAAGTTTTTGATTGTCTGTTTCATCCTTAAGAGTTGTCATATCGATGAGAAATTCTCCGCCGGTAATCTTGCTTCCGTCCCAGGTGAGCCAGCCTGATTTAAGATTGACTGTTCCCTTGTGTTCGCCGGTAACCTTTTCACCGAGCCATTCAAGCTTTGTTTTATCAGTATCGGCTGTTAATTTCTTCTGGGCGCTGGCATTCAGATATATCACTCCCGCCAGCAGTAAAAAAAGTACATGTTTCATTGCAAATTGGTTTAAAATCAGGTTAGGCAATAAAACGTAAATATTCCGAAATTGTTCAAAAGCATACCTGAACCGGAATCCCGGCCCAAGTAAAAGATTGATTCTATCAGGTTTACAATCTGTGGATGTTCAACCCGCCGCTGATCTCGAAGACCATGCCGGTTGAGAAGTTCCAGTCTCCCCTCGAAATTGAGGCGACAGCCCTTCCTATATCCTCGGGCATCCCCCATCTCTTCTGGGGAACAAGGCCCTCGCTGATGAGCTTGTCGTATTTATCCTTCATTTTTGCGGTCATGTCGGTGCTTATCACCCCGGGGCGGATCTCGAACACCAGAATACCTTCGTTCGAGAGCCTGTCGGCAAAAATTGTGGAGGCCATGCTCAGCCCTGACTTTGACATGCAATACTCGGCACGGTTTGTCGAGGATCTGACAGATGAAACGGATGTTACAAAGACTATGACAGGTTTATATCCCTGTATCTGCTGCTTCAGCCAGATCATCTCTTTTGCAACCTTCTGGGCCAGGAAAACAGGCCCCTTGAGATTGATGTTCATGACCCTGTCGTAGCTCTCCTCGGTCATATCGAGAAGATCATTTCTCTGCAAAGGCGCGACACCCGCATTGTTTACAAGCACGTCGATACGGCCATACCTCTCCAGAATATTGCTGACCACTTCCTTATGACAACCTGTGCACGAAATGTCGAGTCCTATCGGGAAGAACTGACCGCCGTTTTTTTCAACTTCGGGTCCCAGAATTTCCATGCCCTCACTGTCGATGGATCTTGCAATTGCCGCAATATCGTAACCTTCGGCAGCTAAAGCAATGGCTACAGATCTGCCTATTCCTCTGCTTGCCCCTGTAATTACAGCTACAGGTTTGTCATTCATAAGAAGAAAGTTATTGTCAGGGTTAGTGGTAAAATCAGGCAAATTTAGCAATAATCCATATTCGTTCAACCTTCAGGGCAAATATCTTCCAGATAATCTTTCCAGACCTTTTCAAACCAGAGATCCTGCTCAGGGATCTCCCTTGCCTCCACAGTTCTCAGATTAAGAACCCCGTTCCTGTATGTCGATTCGATTATCTCCTTCTCGATCTTGCGGTCAAATGTGCAGATTCCGGCAATGCTGCGTTCAGACCTGCCTTCATCGCATATCATGTAAGAACCGCGGCTCCTGCCTCCATGACTGATATAATAATGAATGGATTTCAGGTATATGAAGTGAGTAAGGCAATGATCCATCAGCATGAAGCAGTCAATGAGGCCTTTGACATCCCTGGCAGCTATCCTTCCCGGAAGTGCAGTCAGCATCTCATTTGCGAGAAGTGCCGCTTCATCTGTTTCATACCTGCTTCGGGCTATGCCGGCTGCCGAAGACATCCTTTTCCTGATTTCGGAAAAATACTTGCCGGTATCGGGAGGGTTACCGGAATTCATCCACGATTCAGCCTGAAGTATTATCCTGTTCAGGCTTTCGCCGGTCTCGACAATGAAATCGCCGCTTGCAATTGCCTTCCCTGCATATTTCCTGCTTATATACTGAGCTGCCCTGTAACTTCCTACCTGACCCGAATTGAGGGCAGATCCGCCAGGCCGGTAAACGCCATGCGACCCGTTAACCTCGCCAACAGGGAAAAGATGCCTGAGATCCGACTCCCACCACATATTGCCTTTCAACCCGCCATTGTTGTGCTGTGCGCATACCGCAACCTGAAGAAGCTCCTTCCTCAGATCTATGCCATGATCCAGGTAAAGATCATAGGCCGGAGGATTGATGGCTAAGAGCCTTTCAAC
>JBLNAO010000269.1:0-4313 GCA_050259395.1 Chloroflexota bacterium | reverse complement strand
ATGATCTCTTTATGATACTATTACTCTTAATATTGATCCCGCTCTTCGGAGGACTGTTAACCCTGGCAACAGGAAAGCGGGGCTCCATTGTGCCGCACATCATTACGGCATTGGCCCTTGCCGCAGGTCTTGTACTTACAATTTCAGCGCTCGTTACACGCAATAACGTCAGGGTCATTGATTTTTCGTCGGCATGGATCCCCCAGCTTGGCATAGGAATGCATCTTGCTGCCGATGGGCTCAGCCTTCTCCTGCTTACTCTCACATTCCTTGTCTCATTGCTGGCTGTACTTATCTCCAGGGAAAACACCCATTCGGGGTTCTATTATTTCAACATACTATGGTCTGTTGCAGGAATAGCCGGAGTGTTCCTGTCGGCCGATCTTTTCCTCTTCTATTTCTTCTGGGAGCTGATGATTGTGCCGGTGTACTTCCTGATATCTGTCTGGGGACACGAAAACAGGGTGAAGGCTTCGTATAAATTCTTCATCTATACACAGGCAGGAGGACTGCTGATGCTCTTGTCCATTGTGGCTTTGTACCTCATTCACGGAAGCGCCACCGGGTCATACACCTTCAATCTTTGGGATCTTATCGGAACCCCGATGACCCTGCCTGTCGAAATTCTGATCATGGCTGGTTTCCTGGCTGCTTTCCTGGTAAAGCTCCCTTCATTCCTGCTTCATACATGGCTTCCAGATGCATACACTGAAGCTCCGCTGGCTGGTACTATCATACTCTCATGCCTGATGTCGAAGACTGCAGCATACGGACTGATAAGATTTGCAGTGCCATTATTCCCGAATGCATCGTCGGTCTTTGCGCCTTATGCGATGGCTGTGGGTGCAATCGGAATCCTGTACGGAGCCAAGCTTGCTTTTTCACAGACGAACCTTAAACGGCTGATTGCTTATACAAGCCTCAGTCACATGGGATTCATCCTCCTTGGTGTTTATGCATTCAACGAAACTGCATACCATGGAGTCGTAATGCAGATGATTACACATGGTCTCAGCACTTGTGCAATGTTCATCATCGCAGCACAGCTTTATTTAAGGCTGAACACACGCGATATAACAAAAATGGGAGGATTATGGTCCGGCATGCCCGCAATGGGTGCCATGGGACTCATCTTTTCCATGGCCTTGCTGGGCCTGCCGGGACTGGGTAACTTTATAGCAGAATTTCTTACTCTTGCGGGCTCTTTCAAAGCGAGTGTTCTGTTCACCTCGATCGCCTGCATTGGTCTTGTTCTTTCAACAGTCTACTCATTGAGAATAATGCAGAAAGTCTTTTTTGGAAACCATATTGAGGACAGGCCTTTGAAGGATCTTACACTGCGGGAATCATTGATCCTGGGCTTCCTGGCGGTCGCCATTGTTGTGACCGGGTTATTCCCTCAGATAATAATCGACATTGCAGGATCGGCCTTACAAAACACAGCATTATGGACAAGATAGATTTCCTCTGCCTGGCACCTTTTCTGATACTGGCTGCGGCTCCGGTAATCATCATGCTTGCAATTACGGTGAAGAGAAACTTCTTTTTCACTTATGCATTCACACTTTTATCGCTCGTTGGTGTTTTCCTGTCCCTTTTCCTGGTAAAGCCCTATTTGCCGCATGACTTTCATCCGCTTCTTACACTTGACAATTTTGGCATCCTGTTCATGGGAATAATTCTTGTTTCCGCCATACTGATAACGGTGCTTTCCTATGAATACCTTCGGGTGCAGTTCGGCGAACGCGAAGAATACTTTATAATTATGCTTGTGGCAGTTCTTGGGGCAACAATACTTGTGATTGCCGAACATTTCATAAGCTTTTTCCTTGGATTGGAGATCCTCAGCATATCACTTTATGTGCTCACGGCATACCTGAAATGGCGTGACAGGTGCATCGAGGCAGGCGTGAAGTTTCTTGTTGTTTCTTCGGTATCGACCGCGTTTCTTCTTTTTGGAATGGGGCTTATCTATGCTTCAACAGGGACGATGAGCTTCGGCGAAATAGTCAGCTCCGGAGACCGGATGCTTTCACCTGTCTTCCTCGTAGGATTCGGAATGATGCTGGTGGCAATTGGATTCAAGCTGGCTCTTGTTCCATTCCACTTGTGGGCAGCAGATGTTTACCAGGGCTCTCCGATGCCTGCCACGGTCTTTGTTGCGACAATTTCCAAAGGAGCAGTGCTGGCTCTAGCCCTGCGGCTTTTCCTGGCGATGAAGGCTTACGAAAACACTACTCTTGTGACAATTATTTCAGTTATCTCGATAGTGACGATGTTCACCGGTAATTTCCTTGCTCTCACTCAGAACAACATAAAACGCCTGCTCGCCTACTCTTCGATCGCTCATCTCGGATACCTGCTAATAACTCTTCTTTCGGGAAATGCAGGAACAGGTGCGGCCATCTTCTACCTTGCCGCTTATACAGTTACAACTCTGGCAGCTTTCGGCGTTCTTTCCGCACTCTCGGTTTGCGAGAGGGATGCGGACAACCCGGATGATATACAAGGCCTGTTCCGGAAAAATCCCTGGCTTGCAATGGTTCTTACACTTGCGTTGATGTCGCTTGCAGGAATACCTCTCACTGCAGGGTTCATGTCGAAGTTTTACCTTGTTTTGTCAGGCGCGGGTGCCGGATTATGGATACTTGCAGCAAGCCTTGTCATAAACAGTGTTATCAGCCTCTACTATTATCTTAGGCTTGTCAGGATAATGTTTACGGAACCTCTTCCCGGAGAAAAGGTGCCTGTTCCGGTTGGTATCAATTTCGTGCTCGCCATTGCACTTGCAGGCATCCTGATCCTCGGAATACTGCCATCGCTGATGCTGTCGATCATCAATTCAATGCTAGGGTAAGCTCCATTTTGGGGTTACACAGGGTATCACAGAGTACCACAGAGTTACACAGAGTTTGAAAAAATCTCTGTGCCCCTCTGTGGTTCTCCGGATTTCCTCTGTGTACCTTCTTCAAATATTGTAATAATCCTTTATTTCTCCCTTTCGACCTTTGTCTTATGCAGGTTGGCAGCTTCCTCGTACGAGTGGGTTTTTCGCAGATCGGTATCCTTGTCCCTCTGCGCAAGTTCGGAAAGCTTGATATAGAATTTCTTGATCACTTCAAGCTCGTCCTCAGTCAGGTCTTCGATGTTGATCAGCCTGTTGCTCGAATTCCTGTCGGCAGCTATCAGTTCATTAATCTTAAGCTGAAGAGCCATAGTATCCTTGTTCTGTGTCTGCTGAATGATGAAGACCATCAGGAAGGTTATGATTGTTGTACTTGTATTAATAACCAGCTGCCATGTATCCGAAAATCCGAATATCGGTCCTGTTACAGCCCAGAGCACTATCAGTGCAAGTGCGGCGATAAAAGTTGAAGGCCGGCCGGTTGCCTTCGTGACCTTCGTGGCAAACTTATCGAAATTGAATTTCCTCTTCTTCTTTTTCATCCTGCATCATTATTGTGAAACGTTCGTATAACAAATAACGTGTGAAGTGGGAGGAAAGTTCCGGAATATATCAGATCGACCTCTCCCACCTATTGAACAAAGCCCCTCCCACCTGGGGGAGGGGTTGGGGAGAGGCTGGTCATCCACAAATTTAAAACTCCACGGAGGGGTTGGGGAGAGGCTGGTCATCCACAAATTTAAAACTCCACGGGTGTTGGGGAGAGGCTGGTCATCCACAAATTCCGGAGATCTCGGGGTTTGGGTAGAGGACCGTTCATCAATAAGGATTCTGGAATTCTTGAATATCCAGTTTTTGGAGAATCGACCTCTCCCACTTGGTCCCCCTCCCCCTTGAGTGAGGGGGAAGTTTCAGGAAACTACCATTTTAATTATTAAAGAATTAATCTGATCAGATATAGATTTAGGATCATTCAGCACCTGATCATTTGTAAATCTGATAACTTTTATTCCAAACCTCTCCATCTCGCCGGTTCGACCATCATCATGGATCTGGATTTCTTCATCTTCATGAATTTCTCCGTCTACTTCAATAACGAGTCTGAGCTTATGGCAATAAAAGTCTGCAACGTAGAATTCAATAGGGTGCTGACGCCGGAACAAGAATCCTGAATGCCGGTAATTCCTGAGTATCTTCCACATAGCCTGTTCAGCATCTGTAGGATTTTTTCTCATCCTCAAAGCAAGCTCAAACATTTCAGTTTTTGCACCGAAATACATGTCACGTTCTATTACTTTCTTATTCAAGCCCATATTGAATCCTAAAATAATATAAATAACTGAATCTAAGCCCCTCCCACCTGGGGGAGGGGTTGGGGAGAGGCTGGTCATCCACAAATTTAAAACTC
>JBLNAO010000268.1:0-2917 GCA_050259395.1 Chloroflexota bacterium | reverse complement strand
ACTGTAACAGGACAGTCATGGGATTATCCGGAATTCAGGGGATATTATTCCGGATTGTATGCCGTTCAGATACGCACCCTGGAGCAACCGATAACGATCGTTTCTGCAACAGAAGATCTTTTCCTGCATCTTCTGACACCTCAAAAAGCTACCAACCTGAAAGGAGTCAGGGGAGAAGTTGACCCTGCTTTCCCTGACGGCAATATTTCCATATTGAATGGGATACCAGCTATCGGTACTAAATTCTCAAAGGCCGATCAGGAAGGTCCGCAGGGAAGCAAAAACCATTTTAAAGGTCCGGTGAAAGGGACGGTTTATTTCAGGTTTGGGGAATATTGATATATCCGGTTTTAATTTAAAAACATTAATCGTAGAGACAAGGATGCTTGTTTCTATCCTGAATAGATTATATTTTCAGGAAAATTTTCTTTTTGTATAATATATAAAGGAATGTCCAGGCAACGGCAGTTACCCCGACACCTTCGATGAATGGGGTCCATGTTTCAGGCAATGATTCCATGAAACCGCCAAAGAAGAACCGGGTTGCTGTCCTGAAGTTCACTATTCTTCCCACCAGGTAGATGGTGATAGGGTTAACACCGATAACTACAAAAAAGAACGCCCACTTCTTATACTGCCATACATCTATTATGAGATAGAAGATAGAAAAGAGGAGTAGGCTCAGCCCTCCTACAAAACATACAAAAGAGCTTGTCCACAGATTTTTGTTGATGGGGAAGGTGAGATTCCAAACCTTTCCGATGATCATCAGCACGATAGCAGCCGTTACCAGGTAAAGAACTTTTTTAAGAGGTTTGTCCGAGAGATATTTCGACATCATGAATTCGCCGGTGAACATGCCAAGCAGGGCCGTGCCTATTGCCGGTATAGTGCTGAACAAACCTTCAGGGTCATGTATCTTGAGGTAAAGCCTTCCTGGCATAAGCATGCGGTCAATATGGCTTGTGAGGTTTCCCTCCATCGAATAGATATCGGTCGATCCCAGGTCGTGAGCAGGGAAGAGCATGAGGGCAAACCAGTAGCCCAGCAGGATGACGCTTAACCACACTATTCGCCATGAAAGCTTCGTGTTCATGAAAATAAGAGCTGCGAACATCCAGGCTAGCCCGATCCTTCCCAGGACGCTTCCGTACCGTAGTTCGCCGAGATTAAACCGTATACCATTATTATATATGATGCCAAGCACCACGAGAATGAGCCCCCTGGTTATTATATGCCTGTAGATTGTGCTTCGGCTGTAGTTTTCAGCTATTCGTTTTGAAAGCGAGAATGGAAATGATATGCCTGCGATGAACAGGAAGAGCGGGAAAATCATATCATAAAAAACAAAGCCATGCCACGGCACATGGTCGAGCTGCTCCGACCACCATTTGAGAACAGGCCAGCCGGTAAGAGTGGCAAGGCCGGTGAATATTGCTTCACCGCCCATTATCCAGAACATGTCGAAACCCCTCAGGGCATCGAGTGAATATAGCCTTTTAACTGATGGCTTGTTTTCGTTTTCCATAAATGTAATTTGAGAATTATTAACAGAAAATGTTTTTTAATTTCGTAATTTGAAAATAAAACAATTTATAATGATACTAGTTAAGATAGCCTGTTAAATATAGTTAAAAGACTTTGCCAGTGTTCTGTCACCATAAGGTTCATTTTTTAAATTCAGTTTATCTGTTATCTTTAACCCTGGGAAAAACCTTGAAATTTCTGATGTAACATCACTAAAATCAATCTATAAACTAAAAATTCAATTATGAGAAACCTATTCCTGATCCTGTTATTCCTGGCTTCAGCAACTGTCTATGGCCAGCGAGTGACGATTTCCGGAACAGTCAGCGATGAGACGGGGATGACCCTTCCGGGAGCTACTGTTCAGGTTAAAGGCACCAGTCAGGGCGTACTTACCGATTTCGACGGCAAGTACTCCATTGAAGTTGCCGGTACTGATGTGACCCTGGTTTTCTCTTTTGTCGGTTATACCGCAAAAGAGGTGAATGCAGCCGGTCAGACTTCTGTTAATGTGGTCCTTTCATCCGATGTCAGAGGACTTGACGAGGTGGTTGTTGTTGGTTACGGAACACAGAAGAAACTCAATCTTACTGCTGCTGTCGACCAGGTTACAAGCGAGACACTCGACAACAGGCCCATTCCTAACCTTACACAGGGTCTTCAGGGTGTAATGCCCAACCTTAACATCAAACTGCTTGATGGCAAGCCCACCGCTGCACCAAGCTTCAACATCAGGGGAACCACTTCCATCGGACAGGGTGGTAGTGCATTGGTCCTGATCGACGGTGTTGAAGGTGACCCCAGTCTTCTTAACCCTTCCGACATCGCCAGCATTTCCATGCTTAAGGATGCTGCATCCGCTTCGATATACGGAGCAAGAGGCGCTTTCGGCGTTGTTCTTATCACAACAAAGAACCCGGAGAAAGGCAAAACCAGCGTTACATTTACATCCAACTATGCTGTGAAACAGCCAATCGGTGTGCCTGACTTCGTTACAGACGGTTACACATGGGTAACAATGTTTGTCGATGCATTCAAGAACGGTGACGGCTCTTTTCCCCAGAACATAAACAAGACACTTAAGGTATCACAGGCTTATCTCGATGCATTCAGGGCAAAAGTCGAATCAGGACAGCCTTACGAGCAGGTGGAGATTGACCCGGCAACCGGTGAATACGTATATTATGGAAGCACCGATTTCTACAAGGAATTGTATAACAAACACCTTGGAGCAAGTGATAACAACATTTCTATCACCGGGAGCAGCGAAAAGGCAAATTACCTGATTTCGGGCCGTGTACTCGACCAGGGAGGCCTTTTCCGCTACAATACAGATGATTATAACATGAAGAACCTCAGGGCCAAAGGTGGCGTTCAGGTTCTGCCCTGG
>JBLNAO010000267.1:0-4848 GCA_050259395.1 Chloroflexota bacterium | reverse complement strand
GATCCCCTGGCGCCTCATCCTCAGCACTCCGAAGTTTTCGCCTTCAGTTTCCTCATGCTTTGCAGTCTGCATATCCATTAATCCCACATCCCAGTTCCCCAACCTTCCGGTAAGCCTGGCTCCTCCAAGGATCCTTATCGGCTCACGTCCGGCAATACCGATGTTCCTGCTGTAAAAAAGATTGTCCGACCGGTCTCCAAGAGAAAAATCGAACAAGCTTGACCGTTCCTGGAAAAACATTCTTTTTTCAGGGAAGAACATGGAATATCTTGTCAGGTTCACCTGCTGGTCGTCGGCTTCAACCTGGGCAAAGTCCGTATTGGCAGTTAGATCGAGAGTAAGGTTGCTGTTGATATTATATTTCACGTCAATTCCTGCATTACCTTTGTAATCAGGGTAATTTTCACCTTTCTCATATACTGTTTCTTCCGCGTTAAGAACCCAATCCTGGGAAATTCCACCGATAACATAAGGAGAAACATACACAGGCTTTTTTGGTCTTGCGCCTGTGATGGAGATTGAAGAAGCCAGAGATGGCTTATTGGTTGCCAGAAAACCATATTTTGGATCAATGGCAGGATAAGTATCAGTTTCGGTGTTTGAGCTTATGTTCCTGCTGATGATGAGACCCATGGTTGCAACATCACCATCAGGTTTGAACTTCAGGCTGGAGAAAGGAATCCTCATCTCAACATACCAGCCTTTATCGTCAACTGAGGTCTTCACATCCCAGAAAGTGTTCCAGCTGTTATTCATTGCAGAGTTGAAGCCGGGGCCGCCCCCTCCCATTGCTGCATCATTTGAAACTGTATAGTCGGTACGAAGCCCTGTTGGTGTTGTAAAGAAGGCAAGTGCATTCTCATTGTCATCGTAGGTGTCCAGGACAATTCCAAAGGCATCATAATCGAATAGTTCTTCATCCCTCTTCTTTGTAGGGGAAAATATCTTTGAAGCATCTTTCATATACAGGCTGGCGCCGATCCATAAAAACTCATTATCGTACCCGATTCTGACATCACTCAACTCAGATGGGGCCGAGGCGAAATTGGGCCTGTGCATTGTAAGATCAAATTTCACAAGTGTCGACCATGCACTTTCCTGCGGAACGCCATCGAAGTTTATTGGCGTCTCAAGTCTTTTTATCTGTATTGATTCCTGTCCGGATACAGTGCTAAGTTGAAGGGACAAAATCAATCCCAGGAAAAAGCTAAGAGTTTTCTTCATAAAAACAGGTGTGAATTATTAAAGTTACAAAAACTAGACAATGAAGGCCTTGAATTTATTCCTGACCTGCTTTCAGAAAATGTATATATTTGATCAATTTATTAATGACGATGCCTAAAAACCCTTTCGGATCATTCCAGGTGCCGCCGGATATCAAAAACTTCCGGCCTAAAATTTCAAGAGCGCTGCTCATCATTTTAATACTGCTTCTTCCCTGGTTTGCCTTTGTCCAGGTAGGCCCCGAGGAAGTAGGAGTGATAACAAGGTTCGGAAAATATGTGCGCGAAGTGGAGCCCGGACTAAACTTCAAGATACCCTTTTTTGAAAGAATAAGGAAAGTGCCGGTTGAAAGGCAGCAGAAAGAAGAATTCGGATTCCGCACTGTTACATCAGGAATACAATCTACTTATTCCCGCTCGGGGGTCGATGACGAATCGCTTATGCTTACGGGAGACCTCAATCTTGCCGATGTGGAGTGGGTGGTCCAGTACCGTATCGATGATCCTTACAGCTTCCTCTTCAAAGTGAGGGAACCGGTGAATTCATTGAGAGATATTTCTGAGGCGGTTATGCGTGAAATAGTCGGGAACAGAACGGTAAATGAAGTTCTTACAGTTGGAAGGACAGAAATTGCATCGGAAGTTCAAAGGCTGACCCAGGTAATCTGCGACGAATATTCCCTTGGCGTGAAGATAGAGCAGGTGGTGCTACAGGATGTTAACCCTCCTGATCCGGTGAAGGATGCATTCAATGCAGTTAACCAGGCTCAGCAGGAAAAAGAGACTCTTATCAACCAGGCAAAATCAGAGTACAACAAGGTGATCCCCTGGGCAAGAGGTCAGGCAGAGGAAACGATCCAGAAAGCTGAAGGGTATGCCACCGAGAGGGTGAATAATGCAATAGGTGAAGCAGCGCGTTTCACGGCCCTGTATAACGAGTATATAAAGGCTCCCGAGGTAACGAAGCGAAGGATCTATCTCGAAACAATGAGGGCAGCCCTGCCAAAGCTCGGACACAAGATCATCACTGACGAGAAGGGGAACAATGTTCTCCCTCTGCTACAGATGCAATTAACAGGAAAATAAACGGACATCATGAAACTCAAACTATTAATAAATTTATTTCTCATCCTCATTGCTGTCGTCATGATCGTACAGACTGCTTATATAATCAAGGAGACAGAGCAGGTAGTCATTACACAGTTCGGAAAGCCAATGGGTGAGGCTGAGACAAAACCCGGACTACATCTTAAAATGCCTTTTTTCCAGAAGACCAATTATTTTGAAAAGAGGTACATGGAATGGGATGGCGATCCTAACCAGATACCCACAAAGGACAAAAAATTCATTTTCGTCGACACCTATGCACGGTGGCAGATAACCGATCCCCTTCAGTTCTTCAAGCGTCTTACAAACGAAAGAGGCGCTCATTCCAGGCTCGATGACATTATTGACGGCGAGACCCGCGACTACATAGCCAACCATAATCTCGAGGAAATTGTGAGGACAAGCAACAGGACTCCCATCCCATCGGGTTCAATAGGTGAAGAAGTAGGAGACACTCTGTTCAATATCGAGGTGGGAAGGGAAGCAATCCAGAAGATGATATTGGAATCGGCAAACGAGAAAGTGAAGGATCTTGGCATTATAATTCTCGATGTGAGGATAAAGAGGATCACCTATGTTGAGGATGTACGCACACAGGTTTACGAACGAATGAAAAGTGAGCGTTACCGTATTGCCGATAAGTTCAGGGCTGAAGGCCAGGGGGAATCGTCGAAGATCAACGGGGAAAAGGAGAGGGACCTGAAAACCATACAGTCGCAGGCATTCCGAAGGGCTGAGGAGATCATGGGAAATGCCGATGCCAGGGCGACGGCAATCTATGCTTCTGCTTACAACAAGTCAGCATTATCAAAGGACCTCTATAGCTTTGTGAAATCAATGGAGACCCTGGAAAACACTTTCGACACAACAACATCGGTGATCATTTCGACTAATAGCGAATTGTACAAATATTTGATTGACTTTAAGTAACTACCCTCTTCCTGGGAAAGTGAAGCATAATTGACCACAGAGGTATTATGTTTGAAAAAGCATAAGCTAGAGTTTTTTAATTTAGAGGGATTTCAATCATCTAATAGCATTAAAAAATCTAGCTTATGGAAACCAAAGTTAATCAGAAATTATTTGAAGGACAATCAATTTACGTAGGAATTGATTGTCATAAAAAGAACTGGACTGTGACTATTCTTGGGGAAGAGTATGAGCATAAAACAATGAGTCAGAACCCTGACCCGGGAGTATTATCAGCTTATTTGAAAAGGAATTTTCCAGGGGCTGATTATCAAGCAGTTTATGAGGCAGGATTTAACGGATTCGAGCCATGTAGAAAATTGCAGGCTGAAGGTATTGGGTGTTTCGTCGCCCATGCAGCTGATGTTCCAACAAGTCATAAGGAAAAGATACAGAAACTTGACCCGGTAGATAGCAGAAAGCTGGCAAGATCTCTAAGGAGTAAGGAATTTAAACCAATCCATATTCCTGATAGATGTCTGGAGGCAGACAGAGCATTGATAAGGCAAAGGTTCAGGATGATGAAAGATCTGACCAGGACCAAGAACAGGATCAGATCAATACTTTTTCAGTTCGGCATCCAAATACCAGAAAGGTTTACTGCCGCACAGACCAGAAGCTGGTCACGTAATTACATGAAATGGTTGGAAGAACTCTCTGTGGATCAGGAAAGTTTAAGACAAACCATTACAAATTACCTACGTGTAGGACAAGTTCAAAGAGAGGATCTCCTGATAGTTAACAGACAGACAAGGGCAATGTCGCAAAGTGAAGCATATAAGCATAATTTTAATTTGTTGATTAGCATTCCAGGAATTGGCATTATCACAGCCATGATGTTTTTGGTTCAGGTTGGAGATATAAGAAGATTTAAAAGCCTTGATGACCTATGCAACTACATAGGATTAGTTCCATCGATGCATGGATCCGGAGAGAAGATCACAACTGGGAAGATGATACATCGAGGTAGGAAAGAGCTTAAAATACTGTTGATTGAAGCTGCATGGGAGGCAGTTCGCCTGGATCCAGTTATGATGGCAACCTTTAACAGGTTAAAAGTAAGAATGAATAAATATAAAGCCATCATCAGGATAGCAAGAAAAATGATAAGCCGCATAAGGGCAGTTTTATTAACGCAAACGCCTTATAGACTCGGAATTAACTGAAAATGAATTTAAAAAAATTAATAATACCTTTAATAATTAGAAATGGGGGACAAACGCCTGTAGTGACTTTGCAGCGCCCAGAAATGGAAAGACTGCTTCACAGAGATTGCGTCCCCCACCTTTTTAATATGAAAAGTTACCTTGCAACAGAACATCGATTGCTGATAGAAGATTGATTAAGAAGGTTTTATTAAGTAAAAAAAAAGTGTTCTTTTTTCTCTTTTAAAAACAAAAAATAACAAATCATGAACCCGTCAAGGCTATATAAACTCGCTATCGCTCGGCCTTGACTGAACCCTGATTTGTTATAAGCCAGTTTTTAAGAGAGAAAAAAGCCTGAGAATGAAAAAACCTAGCTGTTAATTTGGTTTTCAACATAGAAG
>JBLNAO010000266.1:0-5479 GCA_050259395.1 Chloroflexota bacterium | reverse complement strand
GCATATGGCTGGCCAAGGAACATGTAAGTCGACGGGTCTGACTTGCGCCCTCCCGATAACCTGCTCAACAGCGAATTCATGTTGCCGGCGGTTTCGACATTAATCCTCATAAAGACATAATCGCGCGATTTCTGAATCAGCTGATTGTTGAAAATGTAAGAATATCCGCCCCCGAGGATAAGCACATCGCGGTAACTTGAGGCCTGAAACGAAGACTCTATTTTTTTCTGGAATGCGGAATCGATCTTGGGAAGCTTTATAAGGTTCAGCATCAATGGATTCACGATGTGATTCTGATATCTTCCGGCTTTCCAGCTGTAACCGAAAGTTGCCGAAGCCAATGTCCGGGTAAAATAAGGCATGGCCTGGTAGTTGTATGCAGCCACGATATTTGTCGAGGGATTATACTTTTTTATAAAGCCTTCCGTCTCGATGAAAGGTATCAGGAACTGGGGAAACCTAAGGCTTGTTTCGGCGCCATACTCCTGGATGCTCCTCAGGCGAGTTGTCTGCTTCACCGCTTCGTATGCACCTCTCAGCGTTGTGCTGAACAATTCCGCGCCGTGAAACAGGTTCTTGTGCTGGTAAACAAGGTTTACAGCTCCTCCCAGGTTGCCCGATGAATGGGTGCCTTCTAGTTCGATCTTGTAAGATTGCGGAGTGAGAAGAGTGAGCATGATGTTGCAGTTCAAACTTCTTCGCAACACCGTTGGGTCATCGGGGATGTCGGTTTCCTCGTAATTGATGTTAACGAGCCTGTACACCTTGAGAGACATGAGGTGCGACTGAGTCTGATCAGTGTTTGTGAGATTGTAATCAGCTCCCGGCTTCAGATATAATGTCTGGAGGATCAGGTCATAACGTATTGCCGGCTTTCCCTCAGGCACAACGAAATAATATCCGTTGTACAACACAGTATCCAGCTGGCTCAGATAAGCATCTCCCTCCTGAAGGGCAGAGCCCGGATCAAAAGAAGGGTATATATAAACGTTCTTTATCTGGTATAAAGGATGGGGAAGAATCGTAACACGGTTGAAATTATCCATGTTGACTGTATTCCTTATATTGTAATATATGTCAACCTGCCTTTTGCCCAGAGTGCTGTCGACATCGAATGAGATATAATCGCTTGAAAAGGAATAGAATCCCTGATCGCGGATGAATCGTTCGAACCGGGTTCTCTCCTTCTGCAGCAGATCGACATCATAAGGCTCTCCCCTCTTGATCATGCAGTTAACTGAATCGAAATAAAAATAGGTGCGTATAAGTGTATCGTTTATGTCGAAATAAAGATTCCTGATAGTATAAGCCGGAAGCAGGTTCACATTATAAATAACTTTCGTCTTTCTGTCCTCCGTTTTAAGTGAATCGGCCACTTTGCCGTCGAAATATCCTTTTGAAGCAACATAAGATCTGATCTGTTCAGATGTCTGGGAAGCTGAAGACGCATCGAATATTACAGGGGCTTCCCCGATCTTTCTGAGCCAGCCATGCGGGAATTTAGTTTTGTTTATGTTCGACAGGTTATACAGGCCAAGGTAAAACCTTGTTCCGAAAATTCTTTTATTCGGTTGCTGCTTTATGTAAGGTGTGAGAGCGGACTTTTTAATATATTCTTTATTTAGCCTGATCTCATTCTCATCAAGAAGGGTCTTTCCCTGGGGTACATATTTTGTCGGGTTGCATGACGATAATGCCAGAACAAAAATCAGTGCAGGCATAATTATCCACCTGCAGAATGCCCTGTTATGTTTCTGGCTGAAGCTCAACTCCGGCAAATTAGATTGTTACACAAATATATCAATAATAATAGCGTATTTTTGATAACGGATTCATCGTTATAAAAAATACTTGATATGCTGAGCAAAAACAAGGCCAGATTCATTTTATCGCTTCAAAGAAAAAAAACAAGAGATGAGGAAGGCATGTATGTTATTGAAGGTGACAAGATTGTACGTGAATTCCTTGTTGCCGGAAGAAGGATAAGTCAACTTGTGGCCAAGCCGGAATTCATTAAAACGATACAGGAAGACCTGCTGAAAAACGTTGAAGAAATTGTTGAAGCGAGCTACGATGATCTCAAACAGGTAAGCACACTGAAGACACCGCATAATGCTCTGGCACTGCTCCCTTTTGAGGATAAGATAATCCCTTACCCGTCCATTACGGATGATTTGTGCTGTGCACTTGAATCAGTCCAGGATCCGGGAAACCTGGGAACTATAATCAGGGCAGCTGCATGGTTTGGCATAAGGAATATCGTTTGTTCACCCGAATGTGTCGATGTCTATAACCCCAAAGTTATACAGGCAAGCATGGGGGCTTTACTGCAGGTCAATGTCTATTATCATGATCTGGGCGATTTCCTTAAAAAAGTAAAAGACGGAGGAAAACCGGTTTACGGCACAGTGCTCGGTGGTGAATCGATATATGAAAATGAACTATCCGGAAGCGGTGTAATTCTTCTCGGCAATGAATCACGGGGAATCTCAGAAGACCTGCTTCCTTATTTATCAGATAAGATTATGATCCCTGGAGCAGGAACAGGACCCGGCATTGATTCGCTGAACGTGGGGATGGCTGCTTCTGTGGTCTTTTCAGAGTTCAGAAGAAGGCTTGGTGTAAGGTAATAGGTAATAAGTAATCAGTAATCAGTAATCGGTAAGTCTTGCAATGTACCCAGTACCCAGTACCAAGTACCAAGCACCCAGCACCTAAGCTAGTTAACCTTCCTGATTATAGCTTCCGCAGCACGGACGCCGTCGACCGCAGATGATACTATTCCGCCGGCATATCCCGAGCCTTCGCCGCAGGGATACAGTCCTTCGAATTTTATATGATGAAACTTTTCAGGATCACGGGGAATTCTAAGGGGCGACGAGGTCCGCGACTCTACTCCCAGGATTACAGCCTCGTTTGTCAGAAATCCTTTCATAACCTCGCCGAAGAGCAAGAATCCTTCACGCAGCCTGCTTCCTATCGAAGACGGCAGCCATTCATGCAAGGGTGATGATGTAACTCCGGGGAAATAAGAGACTTTCGGAAGAGATCCCGAGACCTTCCCTGCAACAAAATCGCCAAGCCTCTGAGCCGGAGCTCTCTGGGTTTTCCCGCCATTGATCCAGGCTTCATGTTCGAGTTCTTTCTGCAACTCAATCCCGGCAAAATCGCCCGCGCCTGCATATTTCTCATAATCTTCAGCTCTTATCTCGACAACCATGCCTGAATTGGCGTAAGGCGATCCTCTGTGCGATGGAGACATCCCGTTAATAACAACTTCCTCCTGCCGGGTTGCGGAAGGCACCATGAATCCTCCGGGGCACATGCAGAAAGAATACACTCCTCTACCATCTACCTGTTTTACAAGATTATATGATGCCGCCGGAAGGTAGTTCCCTCGTGATTTTCCATGGTACTGTATCCTGTCAATAAGTTCCTGCGGGTGTTCGACCCTCACCCCCATTGCAAATGATTTCGCCTGGACCCCGATTTCCCTTGACCGGCAGATCTCATAAATATCCCTTGCGGAATGGCCTGTCGCGAGAATGATATTTTCAGATTTGTAAACTGCCCCTCCGGCAGTCATCACACCTTTGGCACTGGCGGATTCGGTCAGGATGTCCTGAACCCGCGTTTCAAAAAATATCAGACCGCCGGCATCAGTTATTGACTGGCGTATTTTGGATATTATTCCGGGGAGTTTGTCTGTACCGAGATGAGGATGAGCTTCGTATAAGATGTTCTCATTGGCGCCATGCAGGCAGAAAAGCTCCAGCACCTTGTTGTTGTCGCCGCGTTTCTTTGAACGTGTATAGAGCTTGCCGTCGGAATATGTCCCGGCGCCTCCTTCGCCGAAGCAATAATTGCTGTCAGGATCGACGATGTGCTCGCGGCTGATCTTCGCAATATCCCTTTTTCGTGCCGATACATCACGCCCACGCTCGAGAATTATCGGACGGATACCGGCTTCGATCAGCCTTAATGCCGCAAAAAGTCCGGCCGGGCCTGCTCCTATAATGATCACTTCTCTTGAAGATGACACATTCTGAGCCCTGAATGGTTCGGGTTTCTTGCCGGTTTCTTCTCTGGAAAAGAGTTCGACTGTTAAGTTTACGCGGATATCTTTCTTCCTGGCATCGACAGATCTTTTTACAATCCTCATTCCGGAAATGCTGTCTTCGCCGATGCCTGCCATGTGCGAGGATTTTTTCCTGACGATGGCATCATCAGCTGCATCGGCAGGTGAAAGATTAAGCTGTACCTGCTTCATCGTCATTCAAAATGAAAGGAGATGATCCAGATCTGCGACCTCAGCTTCTCCAATGCATTCCGGAACTCCGGATTACGCTGGTTTGGCTGCGATACAAGTACGTTAGTGAGACCGTTTGACATTTTGGCTTCAATCGAAAGCTTGAAATATGTGAGGTAAAAGTCAAAGCCGGCACCCAGTTCATAATAAAAGTCGGGCCGTTTCAGTCTTATATAGATTGGTTTTTCGTCGTCATATTCCTTTTTTCCCGCAAGGTCATACCTGTAATTGAACCCGCTGACGACATAGGGCCGGACGTTATTGAGCCTTTCGCCCTTATATTTCAAAAGAAGCGGAAATTCAAGGAATGAGGATTCGAGCCTCTGCCTGTCGTTGTAGATCTGAACGTCATAACGGTTGTTATAGATCTTATTATTGGGATCTACTTCTTTAACCTGATAGTACCTCAATGTCCGCTGACCAAAGGAAACTCCGGGAAGAAACCTGAGGTCAAAATGGTCCGACAGCCTGGCATTTGTGACGATCTGGATGTTGATGCCGGGATTGAGGACACTCACCTCAGCGGAGAGAGTATCAATTCGTGAAGGAGTTACAACAAAATCCATTGTGTTAAAACCGAGCGTGAAGCCGAAATGCATGTACTTGTCGTCGTACCACGATTCGTTCTTAGGCTTCTGCTTCTGGCCGTATATGCCCTGCTGCAGAATAAGCAAGAGAAGAAAGGATGAAACGATCCGGACTTTCAAGCTACTTTGTTTTAACGATTTAAAGATAATAACTGTTCTTCTGATCTAATTATTGTCTGATTCCGGTGTAAATACTTGCTATTCCTCCCGTCAGCTTAAGCTGGTTAACATCCGAGAGTCCCGATTTGCTCATCATTTTAAGAAAATCCTCGTTGTCGGGAAAATTCATGACCGATTCGGGCAGGTAAGTATAAGCGCTTTTGCTGCCTGAGAACAGACGGCCAAACAACGGAAGTATCCTCCTGAAATAGAAAGGATAAACATTTTTGAACGGAAAGGTTCGTGGCCTTGAGAATTCAAGGACAAGAACCATCCCGCCCGTTTTCAATACCCGGCTCATCTCCATTAGTCCTTTAAGGGGATCAGCAAAATTCCTGACGCCGAAAGCAACCATTGCAACATCGAATGTATTATCAGGGAAAGGCATGTTTTCGGAATCACCCTGCATGAGCCGGATTTTGCC
>JBLNAO010000265.1:0-3987 GCA_050259395.1 Chloroflexota bacterium | reverse complement strand
CCCGGGAAATTCCTTGTCACAACTGCATTTTCGCGGATCGACACCCTTGTGCACTTTCTTAAGTTGTCGCAAGGGAAGGCTGTGATATGAGAATATGATATGATCAAAGCTTTCAGGTTTGTACGTTTTTATTCTTTCTGCATAAGCATCGATGAAGGCAGGATGCGCCCAGAACCTGTCGATGAATCTTACATTGTTGAAATTCAGAGTCTTTGCTTCTGTTGTTACGGCTTCAATCACAGAACCTGTGGTTGCTGAAGCATATTGTGGAAACAAAGGGAGCACCGTTATCGCAGCACCATCAGGCATTTTATCAAGTGCTGATCTGATTGAAGGATTGCCATAGCGCATTGCGGTGCTGACAATGTAATCATCTTTCATTTCTTGGCGGAGCTTCCCTGCCAGCTTTTCAAGATTCACTTTCAGGGGAGAACCCTCTCCGGTCCATAAACGGGAATATAATTCAGCTGATCCCGATGCCCTGAATGGCACTATGATACAATTAACCAGGATTTTTCTCAGGAGCCATGGGATATCAACAACCAGCGGATCATTCAGGAATTCCGAAAGATATTTTCTTACGGATTTCCTGTCGGGCCCGTCGGGGGTTCCGGTGTTTACCAGCAACAATACCTTCCCGGGCATGTTTTATTTTTTTGTTAGTAAGCGGGCGATTCCGGCAGCCTGCTTCACGCGGTCGGCCATGCCGATGCCATCACGGATGTTCCCTGCAAGTACCAACCCCGGATTAGCTTCCTCTATTCTTCTTATGCTTTCAAATCTTTCGCCTGAATCTATCCCATACTGCGGGATTGCTTGCGCATACCGGCTGATCCTGAATAAATCTGGCTTTTTGTCTGAGAACAATGTTTCGCTGATCTCCCTGAGAACAATTCCGGATATTTCCGGATCGTCCTTATCGAAAATGCCGGGATCCCTGACTCCCCCGAGGAAAACTGACAGAAGAGCTCCTTCAAGGGGTGCCCTGTCCTTAAAAATTGCAGAAGGAAACAGAATGCCGAGGATCTTTCTTTTTTCCTTCGCGGGGACGAGCCCGCCGAAAGCGTCGAGTTTCATCCCATCCCATTTTTTATAACCTGCACTTACCTGAACAACTCTGGCATATTCGAGATTGGTTATCTTATGAATGATCGATGGATCAATGAACGGCAGCATCGCCTGGAGGTTGTACCCTCCTGTTGTTGTCACAACCCCTGACGCATCGATCCGAATGCTTTTGCCTGAACTTTCTGCGGAAACTGAATACCCTGTGGATGTCCTTGCCACGGTTGTTTTTAATGCCCCTGTAATTATCCTGTCTTTTCCGATCTTTGCAGTGAGTGCCTTTATCAGGTTGCCCAACCCGCCTTCAACAGAAAAAACCTCTCTGGTGGCTTTCTTCTCAAAATCAGTCTTCGTCTGCTTCGATTTTGCTATAGAGCCTCTTATAAAGCTTCCGTAATTTTGCTCAAGTGAATACAGTTTCGGCAATGCATACCGCGTGATGAGTTTTGCCGGGTCGCCGGCATAAACGCCCGAGATAAACGGGTTAACGGCATAATCGAGAAAGCTTTCGCCAAGCCTTCTTTTCACAAGCTCTGCAACAGTTTCATCGGGATTAGTTCCGGGTTTCCTGAATGGCTCACCCAGAATCCTGAATTTATCTTTCAGGGTGAAAAGAGGAGTGCTTACAGCAGAAACAGGACCAGAAGGCAGGGCAGTCCATTTTCCGTTTTTAAGAATATACCTTTTTGCTGCGCTCCTGTCTGCTATAGCCAGGTTGCATGAATCTCCGAGATCTTCAAAAAGCTGGACAAGCTCAGGTGTTGACAACACCCCGGTATTCGGACCCGTTTCGAAAACGAATCCGTTTTCCCTCACGGTATTGATCACACCCCCGGTTCTGTTTTCCTTTTCAAATATGATAAAATCAACACCTGCTTTCTTCAGCCAGAAACCTAATGAAAGCCCTGTTAGTCCTGCACCGATAATAACAACATCAGTTCTTTGATCCATTATACCGTTCTTGAATATGTTTTAGTTTTTTCGATGTAATTCCTGTCGAACAGAACAGCGATGTTCCTTATGAACATTGTACCTTGTTCAGTCACCTCAATCCCGTCATCATTATGCTTCAGAAGGCCATCTTCAGCCATTACCCTGAACTTTTCCTCATTAAAGCCGACAGTTTCTTTAACCTCACCGGCAGTAATATTAAGCTCTGTTGCAATCTCTGAAAAGCTTATCCTCTTGTTGCACATGAGGTTATTTATAACTTCCCTGGTTATTTTCTGGCTTCCTGACAGAACATAACCTTTTTCAACCGGGAAGGATCCCTTACTGATATCGTTAATGTATTTTTCAAGGTCATGGGAATTCTGGGAGTAGCCATCTTCGAGCTGGCTTATGCCCGTAACACCGAATGCATATACCTGGCCAGTGGTTCTCCTTGTGCAATATCCCTGGAAATTCCTGTGAAGCCTGTTCCCGGCATACGCTTTGTAAAGGTCATCACCGGGAAGAACAAAATGGTCGAGACCGAGAGGCTTATAACCTGCCATTTTGAGCATCCTGTAAGTCGAAAGGAACATCTCCATCTTTTCAGCAGTGCCCGGAAGTCCCTTTTTCTCGAGAATGAGTTGATGTTTCTTCAGCCAGGGGACATGAGCATAAGAGAACGTCACCATCCTGTCGGGCTTTATGGCAATTGCCTGCCCGATTGTATCTGAAAAAGATTCAGCCGTCTGGCCGGGGAGGCCATAAATGAAATCAAGATTTACGCTGACCTTACTGTTTTTCTCTTTTATATAAGCGAATAATTCCGATGGTGGCAACTTTGGTATACCGCGGTTCACAAGCTTCAGGACGCTATGGCTGAAATCCTGGATGCCCAGGCTCATCCGGTTGAATCCTGCTGAAAGAAGGGTGTCTATCTCGCTGAATCCCAGATGCTCAGGATTACATTCGATTGCTATCTCAGCTTCATCGATGAAGCTGAATTCCGATCTTATAAGCTCATTTATCTCGCTGAGATATCGTGGATCGATGGCGTTGGGAGTTCCTCCGCCGTAATGAACCTGCGAGACTTTCCGGGTCTTGTCGAGCATTCCGGAAACCATCCTTATCTCTTGCTTAAGGGCATTAAGGTACGGTTCAACCTGACTCCCTTTCCCCAGTGAACATGAATTGCACCCGCAGTAATAGCATATTCTTTTGCAGAAAGGAATGTGAATATAGAAGGCGATGTTCCGAGGAGTGGTATTGTTTGAATTTCTTATCAGGCCGGCATGTTCCTTTTCCGTGAACTCCCTGAAATGATTTGCGGGGGGGTAACTGGTGTACCTGGGAACAGGAGCATTGTATTTTGAAAGAAGATATTCAGGAATTTGCATTTGCTTTTTTATCGAGTGAGTAAATCAGTATTCCAAAGGTAATTATGCAGAGCACGACCTCAAACAGGAAGACATTCCGGTAGCCAAAACTGTCGCCTGCCTTTCCGCTTAAAACCGCCAGTATGAGGCTGCTCAGATGTGTTATTACAATCTGGATTGTGAAATCGGTTCCTTCCCGTCCCTTGCGTACCAGATCCATCGATGTGGTGTAGATTGCCACTGTGGAGAGCCCGTAAGCTCCCCAGAGCAAACCGATACCCACATAGATGAAAGGCAGTGAAGGCGTGGAGCCTGCAATAAAGCTGAACCATGAAGCTGCAAGAAGGCTCACCGCCAGAAAGATGTACATTGCAGGCCTTCTTCCTGTCTTTTTAATGATGAAGCCTCCTGCAATAGATGACAATACTGCTACAGAAGTACCGAAGATCCCCGACATGAACCCTATCTGCTTCACATTGTATCCGTGATCAACAAGGAAGGGCTTTAGAAGAGTAAGAATCCCGATTAAACCGGAATAATAAAAAATAAGGATAAGAACGCGTTTGTGTTTTCCCTTCCCTGCAAAGAAGAGCCCGATCTCTTTCATGCTTATCAC
>JBLNAO010000264.1:0-8263 GCA_050259395.1 Chloroflexota bacterium | reverse complement strand
GTGTAATCTTTCAGGAAGCTGGCGCCCTGAAGCACCCTTTCCCCGTTTATTGCCGTAATTATTCCGCCAATCAGTGAACGGGCAACATCGGGATCGAAAATGACTGCGGCACGCTGTGTTTTGATCATGACAGGATCGAGCATCTGCCATGCGCTGGTGGCAGCCTTTTCTGCGATTTTCTCAGCCGGGAGGAGGTCTGAGAAGAATACCCTTGAGCAGTACTCGCCTCCCGTGTTTTTCTGGTCGCCTTTCTCTGCAACAACACTCACTCCGAGGGAGCATCCCGATGATTTGCTTGTCTTCAGGATTCCGTTTGAATTTGCTATAAATACCTCGGATTCACTTTCCCCGTATCCTGCTCCTGAGCTTTTGGTTATCCTTGGGTCTTTCATTGCAAGCTTTTCAAGCCCGATAGCCATCTGAATTTTCTTATCCATTGTCACCCCGGCATAGCTGCCATCAAATATTTCCTCTACTGTTGTAAGCGTCTTATTGTCGGGAAGCACGTTGTTCTCATCCGGTGAAGAAAGCCTTGCAAAGGCTATTGCTTTTGAAATTGTTTCCTCAAGCGATCTGTCAGACATGTCATTGCAGTGAGCAAAGCCCATCTTTCCTTCGACAAACACCCTGAAACCGGCGCCCTGTGATGATGCTTCCTCGATAGTTTCTATTTCACCCTTGAGGACATTAACCGACAGGTTCCTGGTCGATTCAAGATATACTTCCGAAGAGTCTGCACCGAGGCTGATGCTTTTCTTAACCAGATTTTCAGCAAGCTGTAAAAAATTCATTGTCATTTCTTTTAAAGTTTGAACTATGCCCGACTTCCTCCAACGTTGATTCCTCTGATCCTTACGGTAGGCTGACCTGCAGAAACCTCTGCATTCTGGCCTTTGCCGCATATGCCCGGACCGAAGTCGAGATCATTTCCGACCGCATCGATATTCGAGATCACATCCATGCATGATCCGATCAGTGTTGCACCTTTTATCGGCTTTGTCTTTTTGCCGTTCTCGATAAGGTAAGACTCACGGCAGGTGAAATTGAAGACTCCTGTTACAGGATTCACACTTCCGCCGCTGAGGCTCTGAACATAGATTCCCTTTTTTGTTGACGCGAGAATGTCTTCCGGGTTGCTCTCACCTTTCTCGATGAAAGTGTTTGTCATTCGAGGGATGGGGATATACCTGAAAGATTCCCTTCTCCCGTTTCCTGTGCGTTCAGCGGATAGCTGCTTTGCGCTCAATACGTCGTTCATGAAACCGTTGAGGACGCCTTTCTCGATAAGCACATTCCTTTTTGCCGGCGTGCCCTCGTCGTCATAATTTATGGTACCGCGGAAATTGGGCAATGTGCCATCGTCGACCATCGTGAAGACATCACTTGCCACCTTCTTCCCCATTTTGCCAGTAAAAGCGCCAATACCTTTGGCAATGTTGTCTGCCTCAAGCGGATGGCCGACAGCTTCATGCACCAGAACTCCGCCCCAGCCGTTCTGCATCACAACATCCATAATTCCTGCAGGTGCATCTTCTGCTTCGAGCATTGCTATTGCCTCACGTGCAGCATTCTTTGCAACTGTTTCAGGAGACACTTTGTCGAACATCTCGAATCCGGCATGCTGGCTGAGCCTTTCCCTCGACATGTGTCGTGCCTTGCCGTCATCGCTCATGGCCTGGACTATGAAGAACATCAGCGGCAGCTCATCCCGCAGGTAAGTGCCTTCACTGGTGGCGATCACCCGTCCTCTCACCTCATCATAGTAGTCAACCATTGCCATCTTTATCCTCGGGTCATAATCCCTTGCAGCCTGGTCGGCCCTCCTGATTATCTCGATCCTCTTTTCGTCGGCAACTTCACCCAGGGGCCGGGAAACTGTTACAAATGAATTATATTTTATGTCGCTGAGGCTCACCGCTGCAAAGCGGCTGTCGTTCATTGCCACATACGAGGCGACCTCGGCAGCCCTGAGGAGCTTCTCTTCAGATATCTCATCGGTGTAGGCATAGCCTGTCCTGTTTCCGGAAATGACTCTCACGCCGGCACCCTGACTAATTCCATAAAGACCGCTTTTGAACTTCGACTCTTCCATTACGATCTGTCTCGAAATGCGGTTTTCGAGATAAACATCTGCAAAATCGCCTCCTTTTTCCAGGGCTTTGGCTATAACCCTTGACAGGGTTTCCTTATCCATATCCATTCCGGCAGCTGAAGGTGTTGCTCCCTTGCATGAAGTAAGCTGCGTCAGAATGGCAGGTGTTGCGGCGATGAACAGGCCGCCTTTCAGGCTCAGCTCCAGGAATTTCCTCCTTGGCATGTCACTGACAGAATATTTTTCAATTTTCATTTGTTTTGGTTTACGATAATGCCGATAAATGTATGAAAAATTAATTGTGAAATAATTAACAACAAAATCATTTCTATTCCACACCCCTCAGCCCTGTGGGTTTTCCGGAAACATTGCACCCCTCAGCCCTTCGGGCAGCTCCCCTGGTAGGGGAGCAAATTCCTGGATGTAAGTAGGAATTCTTCCCCCTTGCCAGGGGGAACACAAAGGGGTAGGGTGTTACTTGAAATTCATTTAATCAAAAACTCTTTCTCCTTCAGCACTCCTCCTCTTGTCGACAACACCTTTGCGTCTCCTTTCAGCTCGCTGATCCCATAAAACCGGAAAACAAATGTCCCGGTTGTTTTTTCGCCTCCTCCGGTAAAGCCGACATTCTTTGAGAAGCTCGTTTGCACATTGGACCTGTCGTTGTTTCCATATCCTCCCCTCCTGTCCGGCTGCTCAGGTTTTTTCTCTTCAACCAGCTTGTACAAGACCTTCCCTTTTGCAGTTCCCGTGGTATCAAGCTCAATTACGATCCTGTCTTCCCTGACGATCTTTACCAGACTTGCCTGTTTCAGCGCAGTCGGCAGCTGTCCGGTATTCCTGAAACTTACCTTAACCTGGAAATCCGCCGAATCGGTTTTCCATGATTTCAGCTTCTTCACCTCCACGTTGTCCCATGAAAGCTCCGGCAGGTGATTTGCCATTTCGAGGTTGAACATAGCCTCGTTCCTTACCCAGGGCTCAAGATGTTTTGCGGGCGGGTTCTGGCTGAAAAATTTCGGATCGAAGCCCCCGATCTCAATATCGCCGTATACCGGATGCTTTGCGGGCTTCCACTCGCGGAACCCCGAGCCGTCATTTTCCTCATCATCCCATCTCAGCTGATCGAGCTGGTCCTTTTCACCATCGTTGTTATAGTCCTTGTACCTGGCTCCATTCCATATCTCATCGCCATACCAGATTGCGCCGAAATAAAAGTACCCGAAATCGGGACCATGCCCGAAAAGAGGTACGCCGCTTCCATAATCGTTGTAGACATCGCCTGCTTTTTCATAACCCGTCTTTTCTTTCCCTATTTTGTCAAACAGTTTATACCATTCCAGGTCTTCCGGATACATCCTCTCCCCGGATCCTGATGTTGACGGCGGCCTGAGGTGCATCGGCACACTCGTATCCATTGAGTTCACCACATATACATTGGGATGATCGAGCAGGAACATTACAACCGCCTTTGTCTCATTCTCGCTCATGGGGTAATCTCCCGAGCCACCCTGCGTAAATCCCCTTCCTGTTGCTTCAGTACGGGGGCGCCAGTTCTCGGGATAGTTCCTGTGAAGGTCGAGTCCGCCTGGTCCGTCTTCGTTTATCCGCCCGTCCCCATCATTGTCAATCCCCTCGGAGGCTGTCAGATAGATTCCTTTACCTGCATCGACTCTTTTCATTATCCTGCCCGAACTGTCCTTCGGATCGGGAATCATATTTCCTTTCTTCTCATCCTTCCACCTCATCGTAAGTATCATTCCATCGCCGTCGAGATCTTCTGGCGAATCCTCATCCAGAAGTCCATCGTTGTCGTTATCCTCAGGCCTCACGGTGCTTCGGTTGCTCTGTGCGGTTTTCATGTAAAGATTATGTCCGTCAGGGTTATTGATCGGCTTCAGGTAAATTGTTTTTGTATCGAGAAGGTGGGTGACTTCCGGGTCATTGCCGTAATTATCCAGAAGAAATTTTGCCAGGAAAAGGACGCATTCGGTTCCGGTAACCTCGCCACTGTGCCTTCCTCCTTCGAAAAAAGCTGCCGGCTTGTCGGTATCCTTACCTGCTTTTTTGTTTGTGAACGTCATCTGCCAGATCGGCCTTCCTTCAAAACTTTCGCCGACCACATACAGATCAATAAGGTCGGGATATTTTTCAGCCCATCGTTTCATCCAGCCGGTCACAACCTCTTCCGAATGGTACCGGTCAAATGTAAGTTCGTCGGCAATCTTGTATTGAACACCCATAAGCTCGATTCCAGGAAAGTAACTTACCCCGTGCCTGAAGCCGGAGAGAGTGTAATTTTTGACCTTTCCATTCTTATTGATTCCTTCCGGAGACTGGCCGGAAAGATTAAAGGAAACAATGAGAACAGCAGCAATAAGGAAATATTTCTTCATTGAGAATTTTTTCTTAAAGATATAAAAGCAATGAAAATGTGGCAGTGATATCAGCCTCTTTTGGAAATAACTTCAAGCTTGTCAAGATCCATGATCTCGATCGTTTTGCCGTAAATCCCTATAAGGCCTTCCTTCTTGAAATCCGACATAGTCCGGATGACGTTTGCGGTGCTCATCCCTATGTAGTCGGCAATTTCTTTCCTTGAAACAGGAAGGTCAAAAACCCTGGAATGGTAAATGTCCTTTGTGAAATAAATAAGGACGAAAGCGACTCGACCGGCCAGGTTCTTCTGCCGGATGTCGAGGGTCTGGCTGATAATTTTGTCGTTTATTCCGGATATTTTGGTGAGCAGCCCGGCCGCAAAAGCGCCATTCTTCTGAAAAAGTTCCTTGATAAGATCGAGATTGATTACACAAACCATGGAATCTTCAAGTGCTGAAACAGAATAGAGGTATTTTTCCTCCGAGAAGATGCTCATATTGCTCACAAACTCGAAAGGTCTTGTTATTGTTATTATCTGCTCATCGCCGTTATGGAGCCTCCTGAAAAGCTTCACAAGCCCGCTCTTCAGATACTTGAAATTTTCAATTTTCTGACCTTCATAATTGATTATCTCTCCTTTCCGGAAAAATTGTTCCTCCTTGTGTTCGCAAATCCTCTGGATTGAGGCTTCATCGAGGTTGCCCAGCACTACGTCCCTGAAGTCACAATCCTGGCACACGCATAACTTTCTCTTTTCGTCCACCTGAGTACTTTTTCACAAATTTACCAATTTCGGATTCAAATATTCATTTCCGGGGTTTTTTATTGAAAGGATATGGACTATTTTTGTTGGCTTATCTGCAAATATGCCCATTTCTGGTTATGATCTACAAAACCGATTATCATATACATACGACTTTCAGCGACGGCCGCTCCTCGCCTGAAGATTATATTTCGGCAGCAGCTGAGGCAGGTTTGAGTGAAATAGGTTTTTCCGAGCACCTCACTCCTTTCATGCCTCCCCAGAAGTGGAATATGGATCCTGCAAATACCGGGAAATACCTGGAATGTATCCAGAACCTTAAAGAGAAAAATTCCGGAATTAAGGTAAGGACAGGCCTTGAAGTTGATTTTTTCCCCGGCAGGGAGGAAGAAACAAGGGCTATTCTGAGTTCAATTCCACTTGATTACGTAATAGGTTCGGTGCACTACCAGGGTGATGTGACTGTTGATCTCGGACCAGAATATTATGAGGGCAAAAATATTGACAGGCTTTACGAAAAATATTTTGAAACTGTTCTTGCAGCTGTCAGGTCGCGTTTGTTCGACATCATCGGTCATTGTGATCTTATAAGGATCTACGGCTATAAACCTGTCTCTGACCCTGAACCTCTTTACCGTAAACTGGCAAAGACCATGAAGGAGAACAATGTTGCATTCGAAATAAATACGAATGGCAGGAACAGGAAAATTGCGGATTTCTACCCTGACAGGAAGTATCTGCATATCTTCCATGAAGAAAAGGTTCCTGTCTGTGTGAATTCAGACGCCCATATGCCTGCAAGGGTTTCGCAATACTTCGATGAAGCTTACGATCTGTTGCGTTACACAGGATTCACTGAAATGGCCGTTTTTGAAAAAAGGAAAAGGGAAATGGTGCCGTTCTGATAACAAAGGATTTGTCATTTACTCATGCCTGATTGTCTCCGCCGGGTTGACTTTTGAAAGCCTTACCACATGATAACCTATTACTGCAATCGATATTATCATAGTAATTGCCAGAGGTAAAAGGAATAATGTTGGCTTCAGATGAATTCTGAAAGCGTAATGCTCCAGCCAGCTGTTCATGGCCAGGTATGAAATTGGCCACGCAATCAGGACAGCAGTCAGTATCAATTTAATAAGTTCTGCGCTGAAAAGTGACAATATTGATGCCGGTGTAGCTCCGAAAACCTTCCTTACAGCCATCTCCCTAGTGCGTTTTTGAGCGGTATAATATGACAGGCTGTATTGCCCAAGACAGGTAAGTACAAGTGCGAGTACAGTTGAAAAAAAGATTATCTGGGCCAGTTTCCTGTCGGAAACATACATGCTTTCAATGCTTTCACTCAGCACAGAGACAGGATTCAGGTATCCGGGGGATATTTCTTTAAGCAGCTTCGCCAGGTAAAGTTTTACTTCCTGCATATCCCCGTCATTTACATTAACAGAAATATATTGAAATACAGGAAATTGCATGGTCGGCATTGCCGATATTGCCAAAGGTTCAATCGGAAGTTTGAGGGATTGAAAATTGAAGTCCTTTACCACTCCTACGATCCTCCCGTAAGCCTGCTTCTGAAAACCGAACCTTATTCCAAGAGGATCATCACTTCCCAACAACCTGGCTGCGGTTTCATTGATAATAACGTTATTC
This sequence comes from Chloroflexota bacterium, assembly GCA_050259395.1. Taxonomy (GTDB): domain Bacteria; phylum Bacteroidota; class Bacteroidia; order Bacteroidales; family VadinHA17; genus LD21. The sequence continues at coordinate 1,376 of JBLNAO010000264.1, read as the reverse complement.
AGTGAATCATCCCTGAAATCTTTCGAGAAACTTCGTCCGGATACCAGCTGGAGATTATAGAAATCAAAGAAGCTGGTGTCGATGCCGACCTGGAAGACACGGGCCTGTAATTCATCGGGTTTCCCATCCCAGTACCCATATCCTGCCGAAGTGATACTGTGCGGGAGATAGTTGGAAGCAGAAACATCAGCGATTTCGGGATTATTCTTTATCTCGTTGATCAGAAAAAACGGATTTTTCCTGAGGGCAGGATCTTTCAGCTCAATGTTCATGATATTCCTGCTGATAAATCCCTGATCTTTATTTTTCATATATCTGAACTGTCCGAATATGGTAAAAGCCGAAACAAGGGCAACAACTGAGATGACATACTGAACCCCGATGAGTATGTTTTTGAGAAAACCCGATTTCCTCTTTCCTGAAAAATCCGTGAATTCCTCCTTCATGAGTCTTAAGGGATTGAAAGAAGACAGCCATAAAGCCGGGAAGAGCCCGGCGAACACTCCCATGATTACCGGCAGTGTCAGAATCAGGAGTGGCATTGAATTCTCGAATATCATCCTGAATGCAAGGGGCCTGTTGGTAAAAACGGCGAAAGGCGGAAGCCAAAAGCACACAAGAAGCAAAGCAACGAGAAGACTTCCCGAAGAAAGTAATACCGATTCCGTTATCAGCTGGAGGGTAAGTCTTGTCCTGCTGCTTCCCGCCACCTTCATAATGCCTGTTTCGCGGCCACGGCTGAAGCATCTGGCCGTTGCCATATTCATATGATTGATACAGGCTATAAGAAAAATGATCATGCCTATTGAGGCAACCAGGAAAATATACCGAATGTCGCTCTGACTTGATGGGTCGAAATTGTTCTGACCGCCAAGATGGATTTTCTTAAGCGGTTGAAGTACCCATTTTGTTCCTTCAAAAATCGGTTCATCAGGCAAATACCTTATTGCAAGGTTTTCAAGGTCATCGCTAAGGCTTTCAGGCGCTGAACCTTCGGAGAGTTGGACATAGGTCAGGTAACTGAAATTTGGCCACCTCTCAACTTCCTCCCTGCCGCCGCTGATACTGAAGAGTGTTTCATAACCCGTCAGAAAATCAAATTTAAAATGTGAGTTCAGCGGAACATCTTCCAGTACTCCCCTGACAGTGTACACATATTTGTTATTTGCTTTAATTGATTTCCCGATAGGATCCTGATTTCCGAAGTATTTTAAAGCCATGCTTCTTGTGACAAAAAGAGAAAATGGTTCTTTGAGCGATTCCGAGGGATTTCCTGAAAGCGCCGGGAAGGTGAAAATTTCAAGGAGATCAGGATCAGCAAACAAAAAAGCTTTTTCAGCGAAAAGGGTTGAGTTGTACTCAAGCGTTGATGAAGT
>JBLNAO010000263.1:0-11070 GCA_050259395.1 Chloroflexota bacterium | reverse complement strand
TAACCTGGTCAGGAAAAGTGGAACTTATCTCCCCAGTATCACTTCCTTAAACTTCTCGAACAGAGTTTCTTCGTTTTCATTTTTGCGGATCCCCTCGAGAAGAAGGTCCATAAGCTTGTCTATTGCGTTATCCTGAAAACCGGCTTCAATTGCAAATTTCTTCAAAAGCCGTCTTTCCTTTTCAGTCACCTCATCGTCGGCAAGGATCATAATCGACACGTTATAAAGGTGTTCGAACTTGTCATGAAGGCTGTAAGGCGCATGATAGGAATGGTTGTCTTCTGATCTGATCAGCTTCTCTATTTCGGGTTCGCTGAGCCCGAACTTCGTGCCTTCCTTGTAGAGCATCTCCAGTTCGGCTGGAGCGATCTTGCCGTCAGTCCTGGATGCCTGTATGAGTGTAATAAAATATTCCTTGTTGACTCTTTTACCGTGGTGTGTTACAAAATCAGTGAAGTTCATACGTTTAGCTGTGTGTTAATTAAGCAAGTTATAAAAAGGATCAGGTATTTAAACGGGCTTTAAGGATTACGGGATTATGATCCGAATTCTTAAAATGAAGGTTAATGCATTTCACCGAAATGCTCGTGACATTTGGCGAAAGCAGGAAGAAGTCAATAACGGTTGTTGCCGTAATATCCGGCTTGTATGGTGCAGTCACAGTCCTGTTAGAAGGTGTGTTGTTATCGTACGCCCAGGTCCAGTCTGAGGGGAGATAATCGCTGTTGAGCACCATCTGGTTGGTGTTTACGACATCACCCGGGAAATCCGGTCTGAAGTTTGGCGGTGCCTGGTTCCAGTCACCTCCTGCAATTATGTAATTGCCCTTACCATATTCTTCAAGCATAAATGTTTTGAGATATTCCATTTGTGCCCTGCGAATGTCACCCGGATCAAATGCTTCGTTATGAGTATTGATCAGTACGAGTTCTTTCCCGTTTTTAAGGGGATAGCGGTTGACCATAAAACACCTGTCGAGCATGAACAGCTGCTTGGGGAAGCCATATTTTCCCGGGAATGAATACCTGACTGAAGATCCTGGAGATGTTTTTCCAAAAACCGATATTCCTGAAAGCACTTTTCCCATCGGTGATGTAGCCGGCACTGGAACAAAGAAAACATCATAATTAATTGCAAACTGGGATGAGGGTGCCTTAAGATTATCCTCAATACCCGCATACTCATCAGTTCTGTAGCTTCTCTTGCTCTTCATGTCAACTTCCTGAAGCATAACGAATTCAATGCTGTCGTTGCTTTTAAGGAAGTCGGTAATTGATGAAAAATTCCTGTTGAAGCTTTCCCTGGAAGTCCGAACTTTGGTTCCTCCGTCGTAGAAAAAATCCATGTCATCACCAAGCCCGCAGTATCCTATGTTCCATGTTAGCAAGGATATACCCGCAGTGTCATCAAGAATACCCACAGAACTGTTTTCTTCGAGGATAACTTTTTCATCGGGACGGTAATCAGAAATGTACCCGTATATGATTATCCCGAAAAAGATCACCCATAAAGCAATGATAAGATAGATTATTGCCATGAGGAACTTCCTTATCGTGTGCATTGCAGAGTAGGCCATTACTGTTTAAGGTTGAGAGTTACCTGGTTCTTGTGGTCAGATTATATATACAAATATACCTTTAAAACACGGTTCGTGTTCTCAAAAACTATCGTTATATTTAATGAAAATAGCCTTCAGAAGAATTTTTTGTTGATAAACAGTTAAACCTTGAAATATAATACTCTGTTTGTTTGTCAAATAAGAAACAATTTAATAAGCAGGAGTATGAAAAGAAACTTTTTTACCGGAATTTCATTCAACCTTGTTGTTTTCTTGTTTATCACGGCATCTGCGAGTGGTCAGAACACCAGGATTAACACTGCTCTTGACGAAAAGGTAAAGAAATTCCTCGAAGAAACCAGGGGTACCTGGTATGATATGAATGTCCCTGAAAGCGATGGAAAAACTCTTTATGATCTTATAATTAAAGGTAATTATAAGAATGCCCTTGAAATAGGCACATCGACAGGCCATTCCGGAATATATATAGCATGGGCTTTAAGCAAGACCGGAGGAAAGCTGATAACCATCGATATCGATGAAGGCAGGCATAAGGAGGCAGTTGAGAACTTCAAAAAGGCAGGATTGTCGGAGTACATAGATGCAAGGCTTGCAGATGCTCATCAGCTGGTGAAGGAACTCAAAGGCCCGTTTGATTTTGTTTTCAGTGATGCAGACAAAGAATGGTACAAGCAATACTTCATCGATGTGGATCCCAAGCTGAAAGTGGGAGGGTGTTTCACTGCTCATAATATTTCGGAAAGATCAGGACGGGGTGGTTACATGAGCGGCCAGGCTGAATTCCTTCAATACATAAAAAGCCTGAATAACTATGAAACCACAGTGAACACCCAGGGAGGAGGACTCTCGATCAGTTACAAGAAAGCAGAAAAATAATAATTCCTGAAAATGGCGGAAGATAAGCTTCAGAGAAAGCTGGGACTGTTCCCGGCCACCAATATTGTTGTTGCCAATATGATCGGCGCCGGAATTTTCACAACCTCGGGACTCCTGATGGCGGGCCTGAACAATCCACTGCTGATGCTTACACTATGGCTTGTCGGGGGCATAATCGCACTGTGTGGAGCCCTCTCATACGGAGAGCTCGGAGCCGCAATGCCCGGGGCAGGAGGAGAATATCTCTTCCTCTCGAGGCTTTACCATCCTCTTTTTGGTTTTCTCAGCGGATGGGTTTCATTTATCGTGGGCTTTTCTGCTCCCATCGCTGCCTCTGCACTGGGGTTCAGTGAATATTTCACACGGGCTGTGCCGATGGATTTTTTGGGTCTGCAGGGAACAAAAACATTCCTGGCTGTTGGCGTAATCATAGTGTTTACGCTCATCCATTATACAGGCATCAAATCAGGTGCATTGATCCAGAATATTCTTACACTGCTTAAGGTCGGGTTAATAGTGTTCCTTCTTCTTGCAGGCTTCTTTTCGGGGAATGGCAATACAGCCAATTTCACCACAGGAGGAGGAGTCGGACCGGGACTTGCCGGATGGAAGACGATCGGATTATCGCTCATGTGGATTATGTTTGCATACAGTGGCTGGAACGCAGCGACTTATCTGGGGGCTGAAATCAAGAATCCGATGAAGACACTTCCCCGATCATTGCTCCTCGGGACATTCATTGTCATTCTGCTTTACCTTGCAGTTAATGCCCTTTACGTGTACAGCACCAATCCTGAAGAGATGAAAGGAGTGATCTCTATCGGCGGACTGGCAATGGGCAAGTTGTTCGGGCCGTCGGCAGATACCCTGTTTTCGCTTCTGATAGCATTTGCATTGTTCTCCTCACTCAGCGCTTTCATAATAATTGGCCCGCGTGTTTATTACCAGATGGCGTCTGATGGATTGTTCTTCCGATCAGTGGCGAAGATCCATCATAAATTTGGAGTTCCGTCAAATTCAATACTGTTGCAGGGATTCATCGCTGCAATACTTGCACTCTCGGGAACATTCGAGCAGATCCTTACATATATGGGGTTCGCACTTGGCATCTTCCCGATTCTGACAATTGCCGGGGTATTCAGGCAAAGAAGGGAAAATCCGTCAGCTCCAAGGATGCCGGGGTTTCCATTTGTACAGATAATCTATATTGCCGCCGGGCTCATGATCCTTGTCCTTTCATTCATGGAAAGACCGAAGGAATCATCAATTGCACTGCTGACTGTGCTCGTCGGTGTTCCGGCGTACTACATTTTCAGGAAGTCAAACGGGGAGGTTAATAAACTATAGGAGATCGTTACACAGAGCCACACAGAGGAGCACAGAGCTGCACAGGGCTTTTCAGGATATATCTCTATGAACCTCAGTGCCTTCCCAGCCTGCGCCAGGGCTGCGAGTAGTTTTCTTACTCAATCTTGAAGAACTTCCGGTAGTTGGAGAGTACTATGTTTTTGAGTTCTTCCACCTCTATTCCCATGTTGGCGGATACCTTATTATATATATCGCGTATATCAACATCGGCTCCGTCAGTCTCGAGAAAGATCCTGTCTGATGGAATTGAAGAAAAGAGTTCTGCAGATTCGGGTCTCAAGGAGTATTCGAACCATATTGAAAGCCAGAAACCTTTCTCAAGCAACTGTTGAGCCTGGCGTATTTTTCCACGAAAGCCATGGATCATCCAGTTCATTTCGGGTTTCAGCTTCTTCCTGGCTGCCAGCACTTCATCCCACGAACGGACACAATGAATTATCAGTGGTTTCTTCAGGTCCTCAGAGATTGCCACCTGCCTTTCAAACGCCTGTGACTGCAGTTCCTGTGAAGGGCCTCGCAGCTTATCAAAACCTGCTTCACCAATGGCAATTATCCCGTGATCGGAAGCGACCTTCTCCACAAGCTCCAGCTGAATACTGAAATTTCTGTTGTCGAGAAACCATGGATGAAGACCGAAAGTGTATGCAGCTCCCTCCGTTTTCACCGGGGTTCTGCCTTCATGAGCCATCAATGTTTCAAGAATGAAAATGCCGGGCGCAGGCTTGCCTCCATGCACATGAATATCGATGTAATCCCCTTCATGAGGAATGCTCATTTCCTGCCAGCTAATACCGAAATTCCTGCATCGATTCTCCCGAGGGTCTCCTCACGGCCTATCCAGCTTATAATATCGAACATGTGAGGGCCCCTTAGCGATCCGACAATAACCAGCCTGAATGCATTCATAACGGCTCCCATATTGTAACCTTTGTTTCCGATCCAGCTTTTTATCGCTGCTTCGGTTCCGGCGGGAGTAAAATCTTCAATCTCCTCCAACACAGACCTTAATTCAGTAAGGAGAGTCGAAGAATCATCTTTCCATCTTTTCTTAACTGCATCCGCATCGTACGTGTCGGGGGCTTTGAAGAAGAAATCGGTCTGATCCCAGATCTCCTTTACGAAGCTGACTCTTTCCTTGACCAGCTTCACCAGCTCCTCCAGCTCACCAATGTCGAGGTGGAGTCCTTTTGTCCTGAGGACATCACGGAACTCCATTGCAAGCTGTGTATCAGAATGCTGCTGAAGGTATACATGATTGAACCACCGGGCTTTTTCCGGATCGAACCTTGACCCGGATTTTCCCACACGGTCTATTGTGAACGCATCGATAAGCTCCTGCATTGAGAAGATCTCCTGCTCGGTTCCGGGGTTCCAGCCCAGCAGTGCGAGCATATTGACGAAGGCCTCAGGGTAATAACCTTCCTCACGATATCCCTTTGCTGTTTCACCATAAGGCCAATACAACGGGAAGACAGGAAAACCCATGCGGTCGCCGTCTCTTTTGCTCAGCTTCCCTTTTCCATCGGGCTTAAGAAGAAGTGGAAGATGGGCAAAAAGCGGAGGGTTCCATCCGAATGAACGGTAGAGCATGAAGTGCAGTGGTAATGATGGCAGCCATTCTTCTCCCCTGATTACATGGGTAATCTCCATCAGATGATCATCAACAATATTTGCCAGGTGGTAAGTCGGCATGCCGTCTGATTTGAAAAGGACCTTGTCGTCGAGGGTGTCGGTATTTACAACAATATGTCCCCTGATCACGTCGTCGAAATGGAATTCCCCGCTTTGTGGCATCTTATACCTTATAACATATGGCTCCCCGCTGTTTAGCTTCTCTTTCCATACATTTTCCGGAAGAGACTCAGAGTTCTTCAGCATGCCTCTCACGGCAGCATTGTATATAAAGGTGGCTCCTGCCTTTTCAGCTTCAACCCTCAGCTGGTCGAGCTCCGAAGCGCTGTCGAAGGCGTAGTAGGCATCACCTTTATCTATCAGTACGTCTGCGTACTGCCTGTATATATCCTTGCGGTCGCTTTGCCGGTAAGGCCCGTACTGCCCGCCTTCCCTGATACCTTCATCGACTTTTATACCGCACCATTCGAGTGATTCCATTATGTATTCCTCAGCCCCTTCCACAAACCTGGCCTGATCTGTATCCTCAATTCTCAGTATGAATGTACCTCCATGTTTCTTTGCAAACAGGTAATTATAAAGGGCAGTCCTTACGCCACCTATGTGCAGGGGCCCGGTGGGACTTGGAGCAAAACGCACTCTTACACGATCCATGTTGTATTTTGTTGAATAATATACAAAGATAACCAAAAAACGGGTCCTTGGGTCTATGGGTCCTGGGGTCCAGGAGTCTTATAACATCAGGCTAAGACCCCGGACTCCAAGACTCCAAGACACTAACAAAAATCACCTTTATACCAGGTATTTGTATTAATTTTGGGCATCAGAAATAAAGGTTTGCGGACTTTGACGAACATGACCTCTCCTCTGAATCTACATCTCCCGGTGAGAAGGAGAGGAAGGGGCCGGGAGAACAAGCCGGGAGAACCTTGTTACTTGTTTGATTAATTTGCGGTTAAAGGATTTCTAAATCAAAATATTCTCGTATGAAAAAAATGAAAGCTCTTGTTAAGGCCAGACCTGAAAAGGGTCTCTGGATGCAGGAGGTGCCTGTTCCGGAACCTGGCCTCAACGACGTTATCATCAAGGTGAAGAAGTCAGCAATATGCGGTACCGACCTGCATATCTACAACTGGGATGCATGGTCACAGAAAACAATAAAGACTCCAATGGTAATCGGGCATGAATACATGGGATATATAGAGAAGATGGGCGCAGGGGTCACCAACCTGAAAATTGGTGACAGGGTCACCGGCGAGGGTCACCTGGCATGCGGCCATTGCCGTAACTGCCGGAGGGGCAAGGAGCATGTGTGCGAGAATACTGTTGGAATAGGCGTGAACATCGACGGTTCTTTTGCCGAATATGTAAGGATACCCTCGTCAAATGTAGTTCTTCTCGATCATCGCATCCCCGACGACTGGGCAGCAATAATGGATCCCTTCGGAAATGCCACCCATACCGCACTGTCCTTTCCTCTTTTGGGTGAAGACGTTCTGATCACAGGATCAGGACTCATCGGGAGCATGGCTGTCGCAATCGCCAAATTCGCAGGTGCAAGGTTCATAGTTGCCAGCGATCTGAGCGACAGCAGGCTGGAAATTGCGAAAAAGATGGGGGCAACACTTACGGTCAATCCGTCAAAAGGTGAAAAGATATCAGATGCCGTGCATAAGCTTGGCATGAGGGGATTCGACATAGGCCTCGAAATGTCCGGCTCCCCGAAAGCATTCGTTGAAATGCTCCACAATATGTACAACGGATCGAGCATTTCGCTGCTTGGGATACTGCCATCGAACTTCGAGGTTCCATGGAGCGACATCATCTTCAAGGCCATCACTATAAAAGGAATATACGGAAGAGAGATGTGGGAAACCTGGTACAAGATGGAACAGATGATCATCGGGGGCATCAACCTTGACCCGGTAATAACCCACAGATTTCCAATAGACGATTTCCAGAAAGGCTTCGATGCAATGGAAAAAGGTGATTGCGGGAAAGTTATTCTTAACTGGTATTATTAACCTTTGTGTACCTTAGTGTTAACCTTAGTGACCCTTCGTGGTTAAGAAAGATGCGTACCACAAAGGCCACGAAGGATTACACAAAGGGACACTAAGAAAAATAAAGATTTATATGTATAACGATTTCAAGAAACACATATCCGGCATAATAAACGAGATTAAGGATGCCGGACTTTACAAGAACGAGCGTGTCATCGTTTCGCCGCAAGGCGCTGAGATAAGGCTCAACACGGGAAAAACAGTTCTTAATTTCTGTGCTAACAACTACCTTGGCCTGTCAGCCAACAGGGAGCTTGTAAGGGCAGCAAAGGAAGCTCTTGACACTCATGGCTACGGGATGTCATCGGTAAGATTCATCTGCGGCACCACCGATCTTCATAAAGAACTCGAGCAGAAAATTGCGGAATTCTTTCATACAGAAGATACAATCCTTTATGCCGCCTGCTTCGATGCCAACGGGGGAGTGTTTGAGCCGCTTCTGACCGAAGAGGATGCGATCATTTCAGACTCACTGAACCATGCATCCATCATCGACGGAGTAAGGCTCTGCAAGGCACAGAGGTACAGGTATGAGAATGCCAGCATCGATGACCTCGAGAAACAGCTTAAGGAGGCTCAGAAGAACAGGTTCAGGATGATCGTCACCGACGGTGTCTTCTCAATGGACGGGAATGTCGCTCCTTTGGACAGGATCGTAGAGCTGGCTTCTGAATATAATGCAATGGTGATGGTTGACGAATCACATTCGGCAGGAGTTGTTGGCAGGACGGGAAGAGGCGTTACCGAGCTGTATAATGTTATGGGGAAGGTGGAGATCATTACCGGTACCCTGGGGAAAGCTTTCGGCGGCGCCATCGGCGGATTCACAACTGGCAAAAGGGAAATCATCGAGCTCCTGAGACAGCGTTCAAGACCTTACCTTTTCTCAAATTCAATTCCTCCCCTTGTTGCTGCAGCTGGAATAAGGATGGTTGAGATGATGACAAGCACCAATGAGCTGCAGGACAAGCTTCATTTCAACTCGGAATATTTCATTGCCGGGATGAAGAAGGCCGGGTTCGACATCAAGCCCACGAAATCTGCAATCTGCGCAGTGATGCTGTACGATGCCAAACTGTCGCAGGATTTCGCGGCTAAGCTTCTCGAAGAAGGTATTTATGTGATAGGATTTTACTATCCCGTGGTTGCCAAAGGCCAGGCGAGGATAAGAGTTCAGCTGTCTGCAGCTCACGAAAAAGAGCATCTTGATAAAGCCTTAACTGCATTCACCAAAATCGGAAAAGAATTGGGAGTTATTAAATAATACTTCGTGTCCCTTAGTGAAAAACCTTTGTGTCCCTTAGTGGTAAATACTTAACCACGAAGTACACTAAGGATATCACAAAGGCACACTAAGGTTGAATCAACATGAACAGGATACTATTCCAGCTGTACCGCATCGCCGTTCCAAAACCATTGCGAACCATCATTCTCAAAAAAACCCTGAGGCTGAAGATCCTTAATTACTATGATTATTTACCTGAGGAACAGCTTACTGGCGAGTTAAAGGAAGTAATCAGCTTCCTGCGCAAAAATCCGCTGCAGATCTTCCCTTATTCATTTGCTGCAAAGCACCAAAAGGAAAATATCGAAGTTTTGACCGACCCTGAACTGAAACTAAAGTATGTGATGCATGAGGGGAAACGGCTGTATTTCAGAAGGGGCTGGAGCATTGCAAGGATCCAGCGTGGCTGGAATGATCTCCTGAGAGAACAGGATCCGGACAGCCCGCACAGGTATTGCGAGGGTTCATTTTTACCCGGCGTTGATGATGTTATTGCAGATATTGGTGCAGCTGAAGGGAATTTTTCCTTATCCCTGGTTGAAAAGGTAAAGAAGATATACATATTCGAATTCGATAAACGCTGGGCTGAAGCTCTGCGCGCAACCTTCGCCCCATGGAAGGAAAAGGTGGAGATCGTAAACAAATATGCAGGTGACAAAAACGACAAGTCGCATGTGACCATCGATTCATTTTTCGAAAGCCGTGAGTTTCCGACCTTTCTTAAAATTGATGTCGATGGTGCAGAGGACTCTGTTCTTCGGGGATGTAACATGATATTTCATTCCGGGAAACCGATGAAAGTGGCTTTGTGTACTTACCACAAAAACGACGATGAAAGGATCTTCACCACATTTCTCGGGAACGTCGGTTTCACCACGACTCCTTCAAAAGGATATATGATTAATTATTATGACAAGAAGATGCAGGCGCCATACCTGCGACGCGGCCTGCTTAGGGCGGTGAGATAAAAAAAGGGCGCCGTTAAAAGCGCCCCGACATGGAATAATGATAATCCTCCCCAATTAAGAAACTATCCGCATTTTGAAGTTCCGCAATCCTTGCAGATAAGGCAGCCTTCTTCGTATACCAGGTTGTGCGAGCCGCATTCGCCGCATGTTCCTTTTGCCTTGGTTCCATTAGGAATGTATTTTTTCAGGGCCCTCTCAACACCGTTCTTCCAGTTGTTAATCGATTCGCTGTCGAGTTTGAGCGACTGTACAAGTGTTACAACATCCTGGATGGGCATTTCGTGCCTGAGCACACCGGAGATGAGTTTCGCGTAGTTCCAGAATTCCGGGCTGAAGGTATGTGAGAGCCCGCCCATCGTCTTCTTGTAGCCATATTTATCAGTATACTGGAAGTCGTAACGCCTGTTACCGTCATCGTCCTTATTCTTAACGATTTTCCCTTTCGTTATGCTTTTTGGTATCGGGAAAACCTCCTCATCGGCGACACCCGTGAAGATCTCATAAGGTTTGCCATCCTTCAGTCCCACGAACGCCACCCATTTTTCTTCATTGATATTGAATCTTATTACATCGCAATCGAGTGACTTTGGTCTCTTGGGCCTTTCGGAATGGACTTCTGTCTTCCCGGCTGTTAGCACATTGTTTCTTGAACCATCACGGTAAACAGTTGCACCCTTGCAGCCTGACTTCCATGCTGTGAGATAAAGCTCGCTTACAAGTTCCTCCCTGGCGTCGGCCGGAAGATTTATTGTGACGCTTATCGAATGGTCCACCCATTTCTGGATTGCGCCCTGCATCTTTACCTTTGCGATCCAGTCGACATCGTTTGCAGTTGCCTTGTAGTATGGTGATTTTGCAATGACTTTCTCGATATCTTCATCGTTCATCCTGGTTACTTCATTGGGATCGTACCCATTCAGCCTCAGCCAGTCGACAAATTTATGATGGAATACCACGAACTCTTCCCAGCAGTCGCCAACTTCATCCCTGAAGGTGATCTTTACATCCTTGTCGTTCGGATTTACTTTCCTTTTACGCTTGTAGAATACCGAGAATATTGGTTCGATGCCCGATGTTGTCTGAGTCATCAGGCTTGTTGTACCGGTAGGCGCTATTGTGAGTAGAGCGATATTCCGCCTGCCATGTTTCGCCATATTGCTGTAAAGAACGGGATCAGTTTCCTGCAGTCTCTGAATGAACGGATTATTCTTTTCACGCTCGGTATCATAAATTTTAAAGGCACCCCTTTCCTTTGCCAGGTATGTAGACGATCTGTAAGCTTCGAGGGCCGTTGTTTTA
>JBLNAO010000262.1:0-4610 GCA_050259395.1 Chloroflexota bacterium | reverse complement strand
CTTACCAGGACAATAATGCCTTCACAGGCCTGCAGGCAGGAGCCTATGACCTGGCTGTTATCGATGGAAGAGGCTGCAAATTAACAAAACAGGTAACATTGCTTCAGCCTGAATCTGAAATGACACTCAGGGCTTCTGCAATTAAAAGACCGGTTTGCATTTACGGTACCGATGGAGCAATCAGCCTAAAGGCAACCGGCGGAACATTGCCCCTTGAATATTCAGTCAACGACCTCAGTTACACTGCATCAGCTGACTTTACCGGACTTCCCGTGAATGATTACAGTTTCAGGGTGCGCGACAGGAACGGCTGCACCCAGACCTTCGACACCGCACTGGTAAGTGTAATCAGCCGGATGAACCTTTCGGGTGATGTAACTGATGTGAAATGCTTTGGCGGGAATACCGGCTCGGTAAAAGTACATGTTGCAGGTGGTGCAGCGCCTTTCACCTATTCCTGGAAAGGCATTTCTTCGGCAGAATCTATTGTTGCAAGTCTCCTGAAAGGAAGTTACACAGTTCTGGTTACCGACTCTGCAGGATGCAGCTCAGAGAAGATGTTTTCAGTAAGTGAGCCTGAAAAACCACTCAGCCTTTCTGCAGTGTCATCGCCGGCCTGTGTTGGTCTGAAAGACGGCCTGATAGAAGCGACAGCTTCGGGCGGAACGCCACCCTATAGGTTTGCAGTTGACTCAGACAGGGACTTCCCTTTACCTTCATCTTTCAATGTTTATTCCGGTAATCACAGGGTTTATGCGAGCGATCTTAACGACTGCATTGCGGTGACGCCGGTTTTTGTAAACGTTAGAAACACGATGCCCAATATAAACTTCATGCTTGCAAGCAGCAGGTATGAGCTCGACACGCTTGTAGTCGTAGATGTGAGCGTTCCTCCTCCCGATAAGGTCACATGGGAGTTTTCAGAGGATGCAAATGTTATTTCAACAGACCATAACACAGCGAAGGTGAAATACAATGCTGCAGGCTTGTATCCCGTGAGAATGACAGGACTTTTCGGTACGTGCGCCTACTCGCTTGAAAAGATTCTCAATATTGCTCCCTTCGATCCTGATGTTATTGGGGATGGCAGTAAGAAAGAGGGAATTAAAAGCCTTAAAATATCGCCTAATCCCAACGACGGATTATTCAGGCTCGACTTAGAGTTATTCACCAAACAACAGGTCACCGTTAAGATTTATGATATAAGCGCCAGGATTCTGTACAATGAAGCATATCCTCCGGATATCGAATTTATAAAGGAAATAAATCTGAAAGGAAGTGTAATGCCAGGAACCTGTGTGCTGCTGGTAACATGCGAAAACGATGCCAGATCCGCAGTGTTTGTCATCTCTGAATGAATATAATGAGACAGTTTGCACCATACATTGCAGTAACATTTTTTTTACTGGCATCAGAGCACCAGTCAATATGCCAGGACCTTTCCGGCATGGGAATAAAAAAAGGCATTAAGGCATCCGGAGGTGTCACCCTGTCAAACATTGTATATGCAACAAATGATTCCATAAACCGCCGCGATCCGTACCAGGCAATACTCTCCGGTAACCTCAATCTGAACATTTTTGGGTACGATGCACCATTCTCATTCATCTACAGCAACTCCCAGCGAAGCTATACTCAACCGTTCAACAGGTTGTGCTTCACACCTTCTTATAAATGGATAAGGATGTACCTGGGTCAGGCCAGCATGACTTTCTCGCCATACACTCTTTCAGGGCACAGTTTTAAAGGAGCCGGCGTGGAGCTTACGCCAGGAAACTGGAGATTAGCTCTGATGGGCGGACAACTGAAGAAAGCAGTTGAGAATAATCCATTGTCTGAAACTGTCCAGCCTTCATACAAAAGAATGGGATATGGTGTGAAATTCGGTTGGGAAAAGGGCGCTTCCGGAATTCTTGTTAATCTTTTCACAGCGAAAGATTATGAAAATTCATTGAAAAAACCCGGAACTGAAACGCTTCATCCGATGAAAAACCTTGCAGGAGGTATCTCCGGACGAACTTCCTTGTTCGGACATTTCTCCATAGAAGGCGAGTACTCGGTATCGTTGCTCAATTCGGACCTTCGTTTTGCGGCAATGGATTCAATCGGGAAAGATTCTGAACCATATTCTGAACAATCGGCAGGTACTCAACGGTTCGATGCATTCTCGGCAGGCGCAGGTTACCAGTCCGAAAAGGGCGGAGTGATGCTGAAATATGAAAGGGTTGCACCCGATTACCAGTCGCTTGGCGCTTATTACTTCAATAATGATCTCGAGAATCTCACAATAGCACCCACTCTGAGGATACTGGAGGGCCGTCTTTCTTTAACAGGAAATGTTGGAATCCAGAGGAATAATCTCGACAGAAGCCGTGAATCGACTACCAGGAGATTTGTGGGAGCCGGGAATGTCAATTTCAATGTAGACGAAAAGTGGAACATGACTTTTAACTACTCCAACTTCTCGGCATACACAAACCTGAAACCACGGGAAGACCCGTTTTTCCGTGATGACATGGATACCCTGAACTTTTACCAGGTCACCAACCAGGCTGGAGGATCGGTAAATTACACCTTCGGGAAGAAAGAATCACCCGGAAGCGTAATGCTTTTCACATCATTCCAGAGAGCTGATGAGGCAGCATCCGGATCGGTATCGGATTTTCTTTCTGCCAACGCATCGTTTTCTCAGGGAATAAAATCCGATCTTACTCTTTCGGTTCTGTACAATGTGAATTCATCAGAATCTTCTGAGCTAAGATCTGTATATCATGGTCCCGGACTCACGCTGAGCAAGCTCCTGAAAGGAAAAAAACTCAGGACAGCGATCAACTCCACCTGGAATTCCAACCTGCTTAACGGGTTAAAAGGTTCGCCGGTGCTGTCGACAGGAATGAACCTGGGTTGGTCGGCCGGTGAAAAGAGCGGAGGCAAACATAACGTCAGTTCAAACCTGACGTGGGTTCAGCGTTTCAGGTCGGTAATCCAGGAGGCGCGTCATGAGATAACCGGAACGGTCAATTATTCATATTCATTCTGACAAAGTGAGGATTAAAGTCAGCCATATTCCAATTGTTTCATGCATGTTCTTCACCATGCTCCTGGTGTTCTTTCGCCCGTGGAAAGCGTATTCCCAGGCACAGGTCTATCCTGTTAGTGTGACGACTCAGATAACACCACCTTATTCGGTTAACCTGGCTGATTACGCTGCCCCGGGGTCTGAGCAGCTCAAGGTCATTATTGTTCAGCGCGACCTCACACATCCACAGTACCGGCTGTACCTGAAAATGGAGATCCAGCTTAACGGGAGGACCATAGTCAGAACCTCTCCGAACTACAATCCGCCGGCATTCGTTCTTGAGCCTGGTATTCCTACTCTTATTTCCGGAAGCTCGCTCACCCCATATTTTAACCCGGCAAATATGGAGTTCACCGGCTATTCGAGGGATCAGTATATACGTTCAAAGCTGTTTCCTGAAGGAGCTTATGTGATCACTTTTACAGCTTATGATTGGACTCGCCGCGATGTGGAATTAAGTCGCGGAGGTTCATTTTACTGCTTCCTGGCGAAGACAGAGCCCCCCTTATTGAATTTGCCACTGAACAATGCTTTGGTCACGCTTTCTTCACCACAGTACATTAATTTTCAATGGCTTTCGAGGAATGCTACGTCACCCAATTCGGCACTCTCGACAAGATACCGGTTCGAGCTGTTCGAAATGAGGGTAGGCGGAATATCACCCTCTGAAATCGTGACAAGAACCCAGCCTTTTTTCTCAGTAGAAACGGACAGGACAAACATCATCTACTCTATTCCGGAGCCTTCCCTGGAAAAAGGATTGAGATACATCTGGAGAGTGAAGGCATTTGATACCCAGGGGAGGGATTTCATCCGCAATAATGGATACAGCGAGGCATTCAGTTTTGTTTATGGTGAAGGAGAGACGGGAGTTATCGATTTCACCGCTGTGGGCAACTTCACTGCGCAGGCAGCTTCACCCAGAAAGGCAAAACTCTCCTGGAATGCTTCTTCCTCTTATAACAGCTACAGGATATATTACAGAAAGCAGGGGAGCGGGAACAAGTGGTATGAATCTGAGACTGTTCAGAACACGGCAGAAATAAACGGGTTGTCACCAGGAAGCATTTACGAGTGCAAAGTACAGGGAAAGCGTGGGAATGCCTGGGGCAGCTTCAGCAATACTGATACTGTCGGCATGCCAATGCTGCCGGTTATTGAATGCGGATCGCCATTTATGCCTCTGAATGTCACAAACCGTGAGCCTTTACTGGAGCTGATGCGGCTTCAGGAATTTGATGCCGGCGGGTTCATGGTAACCCTGGCTGATCCTTATGCAATCACAACATCACCAGGCAGGTTTTCGGGAAAAGGATTTGTACAGGTGCCGCTTTTCGGGCATAAAAAAATCAGGTGTGAATTCTCCGATGTCTTCATCAATACTGATTACCGTATGGTTGAAGGCATCATCAGGTTGATAACAGACAACACCGATGGGAGGAACGCAATTTGGGATATTGATGAGGTTTTCGAGGGAGGCACTGAAAACGGGACAGTTATCGAAGGAACAGAGGAAGTCTCACTGGTAATT